>NZ_JASODY010000019.1:0-29844 GCF_030212265.1 Corynebacterium sp. UMB9976 | reverse complement strand
GGGCGCTGTTGCTATCTGGGGGGGGGGAGGGGTATTCGCGGAACAAGGTGATACGTCATCGACAGGGGTGGGGTTTCGTCGCTAGGCTGGGGATTATTCTGCATTTATCAGCATCCCGGTGTTTCCGTGCCGGAGGTGCGAAGAACAGCAAAGGAGCAAACATGTCTTTCCTGCCTAGCGCAATCCTGCGTTCCGTCCCGGGCGCCTACATCGTCAACTCTGCCATCGAGAAGTTCGGCGCCGAGCCAGCCAAGTCCGCCGGTCTGCAGCAGTTCGCCGCCTCAGGCGTGCCTGCCCTGAAGAAGCTGCCCAGCGATCAATTCGCCAATATCCTCGGCGGGGCAGAACTCGCGGTCGGCGGCGCCCTGCTCGCGCCCTTCGTCTCCAACAAGCTCGCCGGTGCGGCCCTGACCACCTTCGGTGCCGGGCTGCTCTCCATGTACTTCCGCAACCCCAACATGACCCACGCGGACGGCATCCGCCCCACCGAGGAAGGCTTGCAGCTTTCCTCCAACGTCTTCCTCGTCGCGATCGGCGCCGGGCTCGTCGCCATGGATGCCGCCGACGGTGCCAATAAGTTCGCCACGAAGCGGAAGATCAAGAAGGCCGAGAAGCGCGCCGAAAAGCGGGCGCTCAAGGCCGACAACTAACCCCGCGCAGGTTCTGGCGTTGCGCACTCCGGGGAGGTTAAACCAGTAGAGGGTTCAACCAGGGGGTGCCACGCCAGGGGGCGGAGACAATTAACGCCGGATTCACTCTGGCCTCCCTTGCAGGTCACCTCGCTTGCCTATCTTGTTCTTCGCAAGACCCACAAGAAGAAGGACAATTACGTGGCAATCAAGGGCATGAACCTGCTGTTCCAATCTCGTCGCTCGTCCCGCACCTGTACCTACAAGTGCGGTAACGCCTGCTTCGGGGAGTGCTCAAACACCTCCTCGAACCCATACTTCGGGGACATCTCCCGCCGCAGCGTGCTGCGGGGTGCTGGCCTGGCAGCGCTGACGGTCGGCGGCGGAAGTGCACTGGCGGCGTGCGCGGACGGCAGCACCGCCCAGTCCGTCAGCTCCTCCGAGGGTGGCAAAGCCCCCGGCCCACTGAAGGGCATGCAGTTCGAGCCAGTGGCTACCAATGAGAAGGACGAACTCGTGGTTCCCGAGGGCTACGCCTCCGGCGTCCTGATCGCCTGGGGTGACCCGATCTTCCCGGACGCCCCGAAGTTCGACCCGTACAAGCAGACCGCCAAGGCCGCGGAGCGCCAGTTCGGCTTCAACAACGACTTCGCGGGCCTGCTGGAGCACCCGAAGGACCCGAACCGCCTGCTCTACGTGTGCTCCCACGAGTACACCACCGAGCCACACATGTTCCCGCGCTACGACGCCGAGAACCCCACCGACGAGCAGATCAACATCGGTCTGGCCAACCACGGCCACACCATCCTCGAGGTCTCCAAGGTCGGCAAGACCGGCGAACTCAAGCGCGAGTTCGGCCCGCTGAACCGCCGCATCACCGGCGAAACCATCTTCGAGATGCGCGGCGTGGCCGCCGGCCACGAACTGGTCAAGACCAAGGCCGACCCGAGCGGCAAGAAGGTCCGCGGCACCCTGAACAACTGCTCCGGCGGCATCACCCCGTGGGGCACCTTCCTCTCCGGCGAGGAGAACTTCGAGCAGTACTGGGCCAACGCCGACAAGGCCCAGGTCGAGGGCAAGGCCAAGGAAGACATCAAGCGCTTCGACCCGCCAGAGGGTGCCTCCGAGCGCAAGTGGGAGCGCCTTCACGACCGCTTCGACCTCTCCAAGGAACCCAACGAGTTCCACCGTTTCGGCTGGATGGTTGAGGTCGACCCGACCGACCCATATTCCACCCCGGTCAAGCACACCTCCATGGGCCGCTTCAAGCACGAGGCCGGCAACATCTACGTCACCGACGACGGCACCGTCGTCTGCTACTCCGGCGACGACGCCCGCTTCGAGTACATCTACAAGTTCGTCTCCTCCAAGAAGATCAAGGAGGGGGACATGAAGCACAACATGACCATCCTCGACGAGGGCACTCTCTACGTCGCCACCTTGAAGGGCAACTCCCCGGACAAGGAGATCACCGGCGACGGCGAGCTGCCGGAAGACGGCAAGTTCGACGGCACCGGCCAGTGGAAGAAGCTGCTGACCGTCACCGCGGACGGTGCGGAGTCCCACGTCGATGGCTTCACCCCGGAGGAGGTCGCCGTCTACACCCGCATGGCTGCAGACAAGGTGGGTGCCACCAAGATGGACCGCCCGGAGGACTTCGAAGCCAACCCGCACACCGGCCTGCTCTACGTCTCCCTGACCAATAACAAGTACCGCGGTGCGACCGGCGAGAATGCCGAGAAGAACCAGGAAGACCCGAAGGAATACGCTCCGATCAAGGAGAACAAGAACGGCCTGGTCATGGAGATCGACGACGAGCACGTGGGGGAGAAGTTCACCTGGAACCTGCTGCTGGTCTGTGGCGACCCGGAGGAAGCCGAGACTTACTTCGGCGGCTTCGATAAGTCCAAGGTTTCCCCAATCTCCTGCCCGGATAACCTGGCCTTCGACTCCCACGGCAACCTGTGGATCTCCACCGACGGCAACGCCCTGGACAGCAACGACGGCCTGTACGCGGTCGGCCTGAAGGGGGAGAACCGCGGCGAGACCCGCTGCTTCCTCACCGTTCCGGTGGCTGCGGAGACCTGTGGTCCAATTGTTACGGACGAGCGCGTCATGGTGAACGTCCAACACCCAGGTGAGGACGACGACGCGACCTTCGAAAAGCCTGCCTCCCACTGGCCGGAGGGCGGCAACTCGGTGCCGCGCCCGGCCGTGGCTGTGGTGTGGCGCCGCGACGGTAAGAAGATCGGTATTGAGGCCTAACGGAAAGGCTTAGCGGAAAGGCCTTGGGGGAGGCCTAGCGGGGGGGGGAGCCACAGGATAAAGCCGCGGTGCAGCGAATGGGTCTGCGCCGCGGCTTCGTGGTCAGTCGCCCACGGGGGAACGCGAGAAGCCTGGAGGGGATAGCTAGCGGGCCCACCGGCCCCGGCTTGGCAATAAATACGCAGGTTGCTAAGCTTATTGAGTCTTGTTGCGGGAAAAGTGTGCCCACAGCACACTTGACGTGCGCAGATCTGCTCACACAGTCAACAAGAGCTAGTAAGAAAACATCCACTTTGTTGTAGGCCCCCTGCCCATAGCGGCCGCGGACACATCTTGGTAGCGAGCGCCCCAAGCTATTGGGCTTGGAAGTGCGTTAGTCGCCAGCGAGTCGCGGTGCACGCGAAAAGGGTGGGAACGGGAACCGCAACGAGAAAGGTAAAGGTCACCTAAACCATGACCATGACTGACCCGATCGCGGACATGTTGTCCCGCGTGCGGAACGCTTCCAACGCGTTCCACGACAGCGTCACGATGCCTTCCTCCAAGCTCAAGGCTCACATTGCTGAGATCCTGAAGCAGGAAGGCTACATCGAAGACTTTGCCGTCAACGACCGCAAGGATGGCAAGGCAGGCAAGGAGCTTGAGATCACCCTCAAGTACGGCCCGACCCGCGAGCGCGCTCTCGCCGGTGTCCGCCGCGTCTCCAAGCCAGGCCTGCGTGTGTACACCAAGTCCACCAATCTGCCAAAGGTTCTCGGTGGCCTGGGCGTGGCAATTATCTCCACGTCCCACGGCCTGCTGACTGACCGTGAGGCCTCGAACAAGGGCGTCGGCGGCGAAGTGCTCGCCTACGTCTGGTAATAGAAGGAGGAACCAAGCATGTCTCGTATCGGCTTCGCTCCGGTGTCCGTCCCTTCTGGCGTCACCGTCACCATCAACGGTCAGAACGTTGAGGTCAAGGGCCCGAAGGGCACCCTCAACACTGACATCCCAGCGCCGATCGCAGTGGCACAGGAAGGCGACGAGATCATCGTCTCCCGCCCGGACGATCACCGCAAGAACCGCTCCCTGCACGGCCTTTCCCGCTCCCTCGTCAACAACATGGTTGTTGGCGTGACCGAGGGGTACACCACGAAGATGGAGATCTTCGGCGTTGGTTACCGTGTGCAGCTCAAGGGCAAGGACCTCGAGTTCTCCCTGGGCTACTCCCACCCAATCCTGATCAAGGCTGACGAAGGTATCACCTTCGCCGTGGACGGAAACACCAAGTTCTCCATCTCTGGCATCGACAAGCAGAAGGTCGGACAGATCGCCGCCAACATTCGTGGCCTGCGTAAGGATGACCCATACAAGGGTAAGGGCATCCGCTACGAGGGCGAGCAGGTCCGTCGCAAGGTCGGAAAGACGGGTAAGTAATGAGCAACAACGATTCCAACAAGGCTGGCAAGCGCCTTCCGCTGGGCAAGGACATCTCCACTCGCCGTCGCGTTGCGCGCTCCCGCCGTCACAACCGCATCCGCAAGACCATCCAGGGCACCCCGGAGACCCCGCGTCTCGTCGTGCACCGTTCTTCTCGCCACATGCACGCACAGATCATCGACGACACCGTCGGTCACACCCTGTGCGCTGCGTCCACCCTCGAAGCAGAGGTCCGTGGAGTCGAGGGCGACAAGAAGGCACGTGGCGCCAAGGTTGGCGAACTGATCGCACAGCGTGCGAAGGAAGCTGGCATCGAGGCAGTCGTCTTCGACCGCGCTGGCTACCAGTACCACGGCCGCGTCGCCGCTCTGGCAGACGCCGCCCGCGAAGGTGGTCTGAAGTTCTAATGACCACCAACACCATGAACTCCAACGGAAGGAACGCGTGATGTCGGAACGTGACCGTAACGGCGGACGCTCCGCCGAGAACAACCGCAACGATCGCAACCAGCGCGGCGGCCGCAACGAGCGCGGTGGCCGTAACGATCGTCGCAACAACCAGCAGGACGAGCGCAACCAGTACATCGAGCGCGTCGTCACCATCAACCGTGTGTCCAAGGTCGTCAAGGGTGGTCGTCGCTTCAGCTTCACCGCTCTGGTGATCGTGGGTGACGGCCAGGGCATGGTCGGTGTCGGCTACGGCAAGGCCAAGGAAGTCCCAGCCGCTATCCAGAAGGGTGCCGAGGAAGCTCGCAAGAACTTCTTCCGCGTCCCGATGATCAACGGCACCATCACCCACCCGGTGCAGGGTGAGGCCGCAGCAGGCGTCGTCATGCTGCGTCCGGCTGCCCCAGGTACCGGTGTTATCGCCGGTGGCGCAGCCCGCCCGGTCCTGGAGTGCGCTGGCGTCCAGGACATTCTCTGCAAGTCGCTCGGCTCGCCGAACGCCATCAACGTTGTTCACGCAACGGTGGCCGGCCTCAAGGAGCTCGTGCGCCCAGAAGAGGTCGCCGCACGTCGTGGCAAGAGCCTCGAAGAGGTTGCTCCGGCAGCCATGCTGCGCGCCCGTGCTGCAGGACAGGGGGCATAACCCATGGCACTGAAGATCCGTCAGATCAAGGGCACTGTTGGTAAGAAGCAGAACCAGCGTGACACGCTGCGTTCCCTCGGCCTGAAGCGCATCGGTCAGGAAGTCATCCGCGAGGACAACTCTGTCACCCGCGGCATGGTCCACACCGTTCGCCACCTGGTCGAGGTTGAAGAAGTGGCAGGGGAGTAAACATGAGCGATCCAATCAAGCTCCACGACCTCCGTCCGGCCAAGGGTGCAAACAAGGCCAAGACCCGCGTGGGTCGCGGTGAAGCATCCAAGGGTAAGACCGCTGGTCGTGGTACGAAGGGCACCAAGGCCCGCAACAAGGTTCCTGCATACTTTGAGGGTGGCCAGATGCCACTGCAGATGCGTCTGCCGAAGCTCAAGGGATTCAAGAACAACAACAAGGTCATCTTCCAGGTCGTGAACGTCTCCGACCTCGAGAAGGCCTTCCCGAACGGCGGCGACGTCGCAGTTGCCGACCTCGTCGCAGCTGGCCTGGTCCGCGCTAAGCAGCCGGTCAAGGTTCTGGGCAACGGCGAGATCAGCGTCAAGCTGAACGTCACCGCACAGAAGTTCTCGGGCTCCGCTAAGGAGAAGATCGAGAAGGCAGGCGGCTCCGTCACGGAGGCTTAAGCCTGAACAACGCAACCCGGTGAGGGACTTTCCTCGCCCGGTAGCGTCGCAAGAAGACCCCGCATGGTGCACCACGCACCGGCGGGGTCTCGTTCTTTCTATAATCCACTCCCTAAGCAGGCCGAAGACTTTCTAAACCAGCAGCAAAACTGTTACTCTGATTTGGTTATCTGCCTAGGCGATCCTCATCCGGGAACGCTTAGGGGTGGCATAATGAGCAACCGGTAGCACGGCGAAGAAAGTCGTGTCTGCACCGGCTGCTACTTTGCTACTAAAGACTTCAATTCCATGGCGCACGCCCTGCGGCACCAGCCCCGCGAGAACTCGCGCGGCCACCACAGTGCGGGCCCACCAACACAGGAGGCCAGTTTGTCCGCCATCACCGGGGCGTTCAAAAACGTTGATCTCCGCAAGAAGATCCTTTTCACTCTTGCGATGATCATCCTGTACCGCATCGGCTCGCAGATCCCAACGCCGGGCGTCGACTACGCAAACATCACCAAGCAGATCTCGGAACTCACCGAATCCTCCGCGGTCTACTCGCTGATCAACCTCTTCTCCGGCGGCGCGCTGCTGCAGCTGTCGATCTTCGCGATCGGCATCATGCCGTACATTACGGCGTCGATTATCGTGCAGCTGCTCACCGTGGTGATCCCCAAGTTCGAGCAGCTGAAGAAGGAGGGCCAGACCGGGCAGGCGAAGATGACGGAATACACCCGTTATCTCACCGTCGCGCTGGCCCTGCTGCAGTCCGCGGGCATCGTCGCCCTGGCGGACCGGGAGCAGCTCCTTGGGCAGGGCATCCCAGTCCTCAAGGACGAGGTCGGCATCTTCGGCCTGATCGTCATGGTCCTCATCATGACCTCCGGCGCTGTTCTCGTGATGTGGCTCGGCGAGCTCATCACCGACCGCGGCGTGGGCAACGGCATGTCCCTGCTCATCATGGCGGGTATCGCGACCACCCTGCCGGGGGAGGGCGTATCCATCCTCTCCAACTCCGGTGGCTTCATCTTCGGTGCGGTGGTCTTCGGCATGCTGCTGCTCATCGTCGGCGTGGTCTTCGTCGAGCAGGGGCAGCGCCGCATCCCGGTGCAGTACGCCAAGCGCATGATCGGCCGCCGCCAGTACGGCGAGACCTCCACCTACCTGCCGCTCAAGGTCAACCAGGCCGGCGTGATCCCGGTGATCTTCGCGTCCTCCCTGCTGACCGTCCCGATCCTGATCACCCAGATCATCCAGTCTGGTGCCGCTGCCGGCGAGGACGTCGCGAACAACTGGTGGAACCGCAACGTCATGTCCGTCCTGCAGAACCCCGCGGCATGGCAGTACATCCTGGTCTACCTCGCGCTAATCATCTTCTTCTCCTTCTTCTACGTCTCCGTCCAGTACGACCCGTACGACCAGGCGGACAACATGAAGAAGTACGGTGGCTTCATCCCGGGTATCCGCCCGGGTCGCCCAACCGCCGAGTACCTCGGCTACGTCATGAACCGCCTTCTGGTCGTGGGCTCCCTGTACTTGGGTATCATTGCGGTGTTGCCCAACATCCTCATTAACTTGGGAGTGGACACGTCCCAGGCCTCCGGCGGCGGCATGCCGTTCGGTGGTACCGCGGTTCTGATTCTCGTGTCCGTGGCCCTGACCACGGTCAAGCAGATCGAATCGCAAATGATGCAAGCTAACTACGAAGGATTCCTCAAATGAGACTAGTTCTCCTCGGCCCTCCCGGTGCCGGCAAGGGCACCCAGGCCCAGCTGCTCTCCGACGCACTGAACATCCCGCACATCTCCACGGGCGACCTGTTCCGCGCGAACATTTCCCAGGGCACCGAGCTTGGCAAGCAGGCTCAGGAGTACATGGACGCTGGCAAGCTGGTCCCGACCGAGGTCACCGCGAACATGGTTCGCGCTCGCCTCGACGAGGGCGACGCCGCCAACGGCTTCCTGCTGGACGGTTTCCCGCGCACCATCGAGCAGGCCGACCTGCTCGAGGAGATGCTCAAGGACAAGGACCTGAAGCTGGACGCGGTGATCAACTACCAGGTCTCCGAGGACGTCGTGGTCGAGCGCATGCTCTCCCGTGGCCGTAACGACGACAACGAGTCCACGATCCGCACCCGCCTGCAGGTCTACCGCGAGGAGACCGCACCGCTGATCGACTACTACCAGGGCCGCATCCTCAACATCGATGCCGAAGGCTCCGTCGAGGACATCTCCGAGACCACCCTGTCCGCCCTGGACAAGTAAAACCGGGACTAGCCGCCATCCGCATGCGCGGCGCCGATCCTGGTAGGACCCAACGGTCCGCCTTTTCCCGCCCATCTTCCGGACGTCACCGGTGGGCGGGTTTAACTTTTGGCCCACAAATCCGGGCTACAAGAACACAAGAACAAGGAGGCTTTCGGTGGCTTTCCGAAAGAAGAGCAAGAAGATCGCCGCGAAGACACCCGCGGAACTGGACGCCATGCAGGCCGCAGGCGAGGTCGTCGGCCGAACACTGCAGGCCGTGAAGGCCGCCGCGAAGCCAGGGGTGAGCACCCTCGACCTCGACAAGATCGCCGAGGCCACCATCCGTGACGCCGGCGCCACGCCAGCCTTCCTCGGCTACCAGGGCTTCCCGGGCTCCATCTGCAGCTCCGTCAACGACATGGTCGTCCACGGCATCCCGGCGGCGGACGTCGTCCTGAAGGAAGGCGACCTCGTCTCCATCGACTGCGGCGCAATCCTCGACGGCTGGGTAGGGGACTCCGCCTGGACCTTCGGTATCGGCGAGATCGCCCGCGAACACGAACTGCTCAACCAGGCCACCGAGTGGGTCCTCATGGAGGGGCTGAAGGCGATGCGCCCGGGCAACCACCTCACCGACGTTTCCCACGCCCTCGAGCTCGCGACCCGCCGGGCCGAGGACAAGTTCGGCGTGCCGCTGCACATCATCGACGGCTACGGCGGGCACGGCATCGGCCGCAGCATGCACGAGGACCCGTACCTGGCTAACGAAGGCCGCCCGGGCCGCGGCCCGGTCATCCAGGAGGGCTCCGTGCTCGCGATCGAGCCGATGCTCTCGCTCGGCACCATCGACACTGCCGTCCTCGACGACGATTGGGGAGTGGTCACCGTGGACGGCAGCTACTCCTCCCACTGGGAGCACACCGTCGCCGCCACCGCCGGCGGCCCGCGCATCCTCACCCCGCGCCACTAGTCCACCGGGCTGCTTCGCTCTGGCCTGCAGTTGTTAAAGCCCCAGGTCACGTGTACGATAGACCGATGGTGCAGGTGACGCACCCCAAAAACGGGGAGCTAAGAAAACCGCACCATCGTAGCGATACACGCACAAATAGCCGATGACCAGCATGTTCATCGGGGAAATGTGGAGGATATGGCCAAAGAAGGTGCCATTGAGGTTGAGGGCCGCATCGTCGAGCCCCTGCCGAATGCAATGTTCCGAGTCGAGCTGGATAACGGGCACAAGGTGCTCGCACACATCTCTGGCAAGATGCGCCAGCACTACATCCGCATCCTTCCTGAGGACCGCGTTGTAGTTGAGCTTTCTCCATACGACCTCTCCCGTGGTCGTATCGTTTACCGCTACAAGTAAAAAACTCTGTCAGCCTTCGTACATCCAAATCTCACCCGCCCATGGTCACATGCGGCACGGCCGCGCAACACGTGGCCATGTGGGTGAGGTTGCCTACCTCTGGCCGCGGCGGCCGGAGCCCGCTGCTGAACCTCTTGAACACGACCCCGCCCCATCGCGGGTGACGTCGTCAAAAGAAGGAAGCAGACCACCGGGATGAGTACGGAGAAAACCGCCGTAAAACCGGAAGGATAATGCCATATGGCACGCCTTGCTGGTGTGGACCTGCCACGCGAAAAGCGCATGGAGGTCGCACTGACCTACATCTTCGGAATCGGCCCAGCCCGATCCAAGGAGCTGCTGGAAAAGACCGGCATCTCCCCTGACCTGCGTTCCAAGGACCTGAGCGACGAGCAGCTCGCAGCTCTGCGTGACGTGATCGAGAACAACTGGAAGGTTGAGGGTGACCTCCGCCGCGAAATCCAGGCCGACATCCGTCGCAAGATCGAGATTGGTTCCTACCAGGGACTGCGCCACCGCCGTGGCCTGCCAGTCCGTGGCCAGCGCACCAAGACCAACGCTCGTACCCGTAAGGGCCCGAAGAAGACGATCGCAGGAAAGAAGAAGTAATGGCTGCACCGAAGAGCACCGCTACGCGCGCCCGCCGCGGCCGTCGCGTAGTCAAGAAGAACGTGACCCAGGGTCACGCGTACATCAAGTCCACCTTCAACAACACCATCGTGTCCATCACGGACCCGAAGGGCCACGTCATCTCGTGGGCATCCTCCGGCCAGGTTGGCTTCAAGGGTTCCCGCAAGTCCACGCCTTTCGCCGCACAGATGGCTGCCGAGTCCGCTGCCCGCAAGGCAATGGAGCACGGCATGAAGAAGGTCGACGTTTTCGTCAAGGGGCCGGGCTCTGGTCGCGAGACCGCAATCCGCTCCCTGTCCACCGCTGGGCTTGAGGTCGGCACCATCGCCGACGTCACCCCACAGCCGCACAATGGCTGCCGCCCACCGAAGCGTCGTCGCGTCTAAGAAAAGAAAGGTTAAGGGATAAACAATGGCTCGTTATACCGGCCCAGTTACCCGTAAGTCCCGTCGCCTCCGCGTCGACCTCGTCGGTGGCGACCGTTCCTTCGAGCGCCGCCCGTACCCACCGGGTCAGGCTGGCCGCGCTCGCATCAAGGAGTCGGAGTACCTGATCCAGCTGCAGGAGAAGCAGAAGGCTCGCTTCACCTACGGCGTCATGGAGAAGCAGTTCCGCCGTTACTACGCAGAGGCCAACGCAATGCCGGGCAAGACCGGTGACAACCTGGTCATCCTGCTGGAGGCTCGCCTCGACAACGTGATCTACCGCGCTGGTCTGGCACGCACCCGTCGCCAGGCACGTCAGCTGGTCTCCCACGGTCACTTCACCGTGAACGGCAAGAAGATCAACGTTCCGTCCTTCCGTGTCTCCCAGTACGACATCATCGATGTCCGCGATCGTTCCCGCTCCATGCTGTGGTTCGATGAGGCACAGGACAACCTGGTCGACGCCAACGTTCCGGCGTGGCTGCAGGTCGTTCCGTCCACCCTGCGCATCCTCGTGCACCAGCTGCCCGAGCGCGCTCAGATCGACATCCCGCTGCAGGAGCAGCTCATCGTCGAGTACTACTCCAAGTAGTCCGCGACAACGATCTGAAAAACAGACATTTACTCCCCGCCGTCTACCACCACGGTGCACGGCAATCCTGCTACCGGCGTCAAATAGCGGTCGCCGACAAGGAGAAGTAACACATGCTGATTTCCCAGCGTCCAGAGCTGTCCGAGGAGTTCATCGACGACTCCCGCTCCCGGTTCGTCATCGAGCCGCTTGAGCCGGGCTTCGGCTACACCCTCGGCAACTCCCTGCGCCGCACCCTGCTGTCCTCCATCCCAGGTGCAGCCGTGACCTCCCTGCGGATCGATGGTGTGCTCCACGAGTTCACCACCGTCCCGGGCGTGAAGGAGGATGTCTCCGACATCATCCTGAACATCAAGTCCCTCGTCCTGTCGAGCGACTTCGATGAGCCGGTCACCATGTACCTGCGCAAGGAAGGCCCAGGAGCGGTCACCGGCGCAGACATCGAGACCCCAGCAGGCGTGGAGGTCCACAATAAGGACCTGCACATCGCCACCCTCAACGAGCAGGGCAAGCTGGATATCGAGCTGGTCGTTGAGCGCGGCCGTGGCTACGTCCCAGCCGCCACCTCCACCGACGAGATCGGTCGCATCCCAGTCGACCAGATCTACTCCCCGGTCCTGAAGGTCAGCTACAAGGTCGAGGCAACCCGTGTCGAGCAGCGCACGGACTTCGACAAGCTGATCCTCGACGTGGAGACCAAGAGCTCCATGTCCGCGCGCGACGCCATGGCGTCCGCCGGCAAGACCCTGGTCGAACTCTTCGGCCTGGCACAGGAGCTCAACACCGAGGCGGAGGGCATCGAAATCGGCCCCTCCCCCCAGGAATCCGAGCACATCGCCGCATATAACATGCCGATCGAGGACCTGGACTTCTCCGTGCGCAGCTACAACTGCCTGAAGCGGGAAGAGATCCACACCGTTGGTGAGCTGGCTGCTCGCACCGAGTCCGATCTGCTGGACATCCGGAACTTCGGCCAGAAGTCCATCAACGAGGTCAAGGTCAAGCTGGCTGGCTTGGGCCTGGCACTCAAGGACTCCCCAGAA
This sequence comes from Corynebacterium sp. UMB9976, assembly GCF_030212265.1. Classification (NCBI taxonomy): domain Bacteria; kingdom Bacillati; phylum Actinomycetota; class Actinomycetes; order Mycobacteriales; family Corynebacteriaceae; genus Corynebacterium; species Corynebacterium sp. UMB9976. Next base: position 17,520 of record NZ_JASODY010000019.1, on the reverse strand, counting down.
GGTTTCGACCTCTCCGACATCGAAGGCTACGACGCCGAGACCGGTGAGTGGGTCGAGACCGAGGGCGAAGACATCGCGGAGTAAATCGCACTTAAGCGCTCAAAGCTTTTAACCCACTCGAGGAGAAGACATGCCAACCCCTAAGAAGGGCGCCCGTCTGGGCGGATCTGCTTCCCACCAGAAGAAGATCCTGTCCAATCTCGCAGCCCAGCTGTTCGAGAACGGCGCAATCAAGACCACGGACGCCAAGGCGAAGCTCCTGCGTCCCTACGCTGAGAAGATCATCACCAAGGCCAAGAACGGCACCCTGGCTGATCGTCGCAACGTTCTGAAGCTCATCCCGAACAAGGACGTCGTGTCCCACCTGTTCACCGAGCTGGCCCCGAAGTTCGAAGGCCGTGAGGGCGGTTACACCCGCATCATCAAGCTGGAGAACCGTAAGGGAGACAACGCTCCGATGTCCCAGATCTCCCTGGTGACCGAGGAGCTGGCTTCCAAGGAGGCAGAGCGTGCAACCCGCGCTGCTGCATCCAAGAAGGCCGAGGAGAAGAAGGCTGCTGAGGCAGCTGAGGAGAAGGACGAGGCCGCAGAGGAGAAGTAATTCTCCGCTGAGGTGATCCTTCAATCTCCCAGCCGGCGGGTTCCGTGAGGGCCTGCCGGTAAGCCGGGTACTACGCACGAGCGTGGTGCCCGGCTTTTGCTATTGGTGCGGGTTTCGGTGGCTGGGGTTGCCTGGCTGGTGCGGTGAGCCGGGTTGGGGAGGAGCCCTGGAGGGGAGCAGACGTTGGTGGCGGGGTTTCGGTGGCAACGAGCCCGCCGGGTAGGTTTGGGGGCATGAGTTCAACGGAAACTGGGGCAGCGGGGGCTGGGACGACCGGGGCCGGGACGACGGTGACGGGGGCGGATGGCGACGTCGCTGCTAACGGTGCGGTGGGTGACGTCGTGACGGACGCCGCGGACGGTGGAGGGGAGACCGTTCGGGTGCGGATGGACGTCTCCTACGACGGGACGGATTTCCACGGCTGGGCGGCCCAAAAAGGAGGCTTGCGGACCGTGCAGGGCGTGCTGGAGGAGAAACTTACGCTGGTGTGCCGCACTCCGGTGGAGCTGACAGTGGCGGGGCGGACGGACGCCGGCGTGCACGCCGATGGGCAGGTCTGCCACGCGGATATTCCGGCGGAGGCTTTTACTCAGCGCAGCCTCGGGAAGCCGGAGGATCTGGTGCGGCGGCTCTCCCGGATGCTGCCGGAGGATATTCGCCTGAACGCGGCGGTGGCTGCCCCGGAGGGTTTTGACGCCCGCTTTTCTGCGTTGCGGCGGCACTACGTGTACCGGGTGTGCACGGCCCCGGGCGGGCCACTGCCACGGCGGGTGCGGGACACCGCCCGGTGGCGCAGGCCCGTGGATCTGGAGAAGGTGCAGATCGCGGCGGATGCGCTGGTGGGGCTGAATAACTTCGCCGCCTACTGCAAGGCCCGTGAGGGGGCGACGACGATCCGGGAGCTGCAGGAGTTCACCTGGAAGGATGTGTCCACGCCCTCGGAGCCACAGACTTATGAGGCGCACGTGGTGGCGGACGCGTTTTGTTGGTCGATGGTGCGCTCCATCGTGGGCGCGTGTCTGACGGTGGGGGAGGGCAAACGCCCGGAGGGTTTCACCGCCGAGCTGTTGGAGATGGATGAGCGCAGCTCGCAGGTGCCGGTGGCGCCTGCGGAGGGGCTGAACCTTGTGGGCGTGGACTACCCGGACGCCTCGGAGTTGGCGGCGCGGGCGGCGGAGACGCGGGCGGTACGGGAGCTGTAGAGCGGCTTTGGGGGTGGGTAGGATCCGGGCTGTGGATGAGTTTGACGGCGGCTGTGCCTGGGTGGCTTTCTGCCTATCTTTTTCGCCCAAATGAGGGCATACTGGCGGTGAAGGCTATCGGTATTGAAGGGAGGGCATGATGTCTGCACCACTGTTGGAACCACTCTCCAAGGTCGCTGCTGAGAAGGAGCTAGCTGAACTGGAGCGTTCTGTGGGCGGAGACCTCGTAGAGTTCGAAAGCCGTGCCTATAGCTACAACCTGACCCCGCGAGAGTTCGCGAAGTGGGAGCGTATCACCGAGCTGCGGTGGCTACTGGGTCTGGAGTAGCGCACGCGAAAAGACGAAGCAGGGGTTGCTTCGAGAGAGGGGAAACAATCGAAAAACTCGACACTCTGGTACATGAGTTTGTTGATGACCTGCGGGATTCTGTCAGAGCCTTCACGGGTCGAGACTTCAAGTTTTCGACCGAAGTGATGGAGCCAGGCGCCGTCTCCATCCGGCTGGCACAACACGACGAGGAAGCAGGGATTATTCCGCTCCGCTTGAATGAACACGCGATTTTGGGGTTAAGGATCGAGTTCAGATGCTCGTGGGACTCAACGAAGTCCTTCTTGGCGGTTGAGCGGTCGTCGTTTGCGGTTTATCCCCGAGATAAAGCAAATGGCGAGCCCCTATTTCGAGTCGAATACGACCGACGGAAGTCGAGCTACCCCAGTTCTCATATCCATGTTCATGCCCATCGGGATGAGATGACTCATCTTCTGGGGCTGCATAGGAAGCTCAACCCCAGTAACGATAAAAAGGTTAAAAACTTCATCGAGACGTATCCCTCCTTGTCGAGGTTTCACTTTCCTACGGGTGGTCACAGGTTCCGTCCATGCCTGGAAGATGTATTGGAAGCCCTGCGGCAAGAATTCAAGCTGAAAGTTCCGAGGAAAAAAGACTGGGAAGATCGGCTGGCTGAAGCGCGACTGAAGTGGCGGAAGATTCAGACAGCTGCGGCTGTGCGGGATTGTCCCGACGCTGCTCTTCGAGTTTTGGTGGATGATCTCGGTATGCCTAGCCCCGTGGGCTGGGAGTGCCCTCCGGGAAAGAAATCCAAGATTGTTCGCGGTTAGCGGATTGCTTTTGCTGATAGCGGTATATCGCGGCGCGTTTTCCAGAGTCGCTAGTGGGAGGCTTCCGCGTGCTCGAGCGCGTTGGTGCTTGGTAGGTGCATCGGATCGAAGCGGACCTCATGCCCGCGGTGGCTCACAGTGCCGCGGGAATCAATGAACAGATCCGCGATGATGCCGTGGCGAGTGGCCTCCTCGGTGGAGGAAGCCAATACAACCCGGCAGATGGTCGGCGACCAGGCTTCCCGCCAGCGGGCCCCGAGATCACGGGGCTCCTTAGCCGGTGTCGAAGCCCCGGCGAAGGACTGCGTGTTCGTGGTCTTTGCCTCGCCGCTTGGGAGGGGGAGGGTTTCCGCGCGGAGAACCTGAACCCAGGGCAGGTCGGCGGGCAGGCGTTCCAGCAGGCGCTCGGCGGAACCAGCCCCATGCAGCAGCACGGTGGATCCCGGCACGAGCTGCACCTGCACCGGATTGCCCGTAGCGCTCAACCCCAGCAGCCAGCCAGGTGCAGGCAGCGCCCGGAACGTCGGGCCCGGGTCAGTGAACTCCCGCTGCGCACCGTTCTCTGGCCCTGTGTCGGTGGACGGAGCAGCACCATCTACCGGCCAGGCCACCACCCCGGAGCCGGCAGCCGCGAACGGTACCCGCTCGCTGAACGATGCCGGGATCGAGGCGAAGGTCGCGCCCACGTTCCCGGTGAGCAGGGCGGGCAGTTCCCCGCCGAGATCCTGCTGGTGTACCAGCAGCGGCGGGGCGGCCACCGCGCTGGCGTTCGTGCTGACGTCCCCAATGGAAGAAGACGGAGCGTGAAAAACGGTGCTGGGGTGGGCGGCGTCGACGTCCTCTCCCGGCACCTCGGAGCCGGACGCGCCCATGCCGGCAACCAGGCGCGAAACACCCACGGTGACCGGCTCCGGGGCGTCGAAAAAGTCGTGCGGAGCAGGCGCGATCCGCCACACCTGCCGCTCCTGATCCTCCGGGCGGCCCCGGGCGCTCCACAGCCACCAACCACCCGCAGCAGCCAGTGCCGCAACGATCCCGATGAGCAAAACATGCACTATAGCCACGCGAATTCCCCCTGAATATCCCCCGGGATGCCCCACATCCCTTGTTGATTCTCCCGAATTTTGTCACAGCGGACCGGCGCGCGCATTAGATTGAAGAAATCGCCCTCGGGGGAGGGCAGCGGTGCGGCTCCTGCGGCAGGACTGCGGGGAACGAGCGTTAAGCACCGCGCACCAGGGACAACGCACAGAATTCAGGGGGAGATCGTGCGCACCACAAGTCTGCAAGTATCGGGCTACCGTTTTCTGCTCCGACGGCTGGAGCTCGCGCTGGTCATCGGCGATCCGCGCATGGCCCACGACCCGCTGCGCGCCCAACGCCGCAGCATCGGGGTCGGGCTTCTGCTGAGCGCGCTGATCGCAGGTGGTGCGGTGATGCTTTCGCTGTTGCGACCGGCCCCTTCCATTGACGACGCCGCCCTCGTCGCCGATGAGCAGGGAAGCCTTCATATCCGCTTGGAGGACGGTTTCCACCCGGTGAGCAACGTGGCGAGCGCCCGGCTGGTGCTGCGGCAGCCGGTGGAGGTGAAGAACTCCACTGCGGCGCTGATCCAGGAGGGCAATGGGGGAGCTCCGATGGGGCCCGCGGTGGGCATTGGGCACGTGCCGGGGCTGAACCCCGCGCCGGTGCGGCAGTGGCTGGTGTGCGATACCTCGGAGGCTGCGGGGAAGCCGGATACGCTGCAGGTCCGGGCCGTCGGGGAGGTGGCAAGCTACCAGCGGGGCGTGGTGCGCTCCGGCAAGGCGGTGTGGCTGATCGATGGCACGAAGCGCAGCCTCGCGGAGGGTGGGGCCGCGCGCGCCCTCGGGGCGGTGGAGATCCCGATGGCCCCGGAGCTGCTGAATCGCTTCGATGAGCAGGCCGATAGCTTGATCCCGCGTGGGCTTTCCGGGTTGAAGAAGCCCTTCCACCGGGCGGGGACGGTGGCGCACGCCGGTGACCGGGCATTCCTGGTTGGCCACGGCGGGGTCTCGGAGGTGACCGGCCCGCGCCGGGAGTACGTGGAGGCCCTCGCACCGGGTGGGAGCTTTGATGCGGAGCTGGGGGCGGTCATGGCGCAGCCGATGATTGACCTGCTGCCAAACGTTCCCGACCGGGAGGCCTCCTGGGCGCACCCGGAGCAAGCCTGCCTGGGGGAGAAGGGCTTGGCGGAGCCGGCGGGTGACGGTGACGGTAAGAGCACCGGGACTGACGGGGACGGCGACGGTAAGCGCACCGGTGCCGGTGACGGGGCCGCTGGCGGGGAGGCTGGCGGGGAGGCTGACGGTTCTGCTGGCGGGGCTGGGACCGAAAGCAAGGACGAGGGCGCGGCGCAGGACCCCCGGGCGGCTTACGCCGGACCTGCGGGCACGAGCGCGTTGCTCACCGAGCGTGGCTTCTTCCTGATCGACGCCACCGGAACCCGCTTCACGGTGGGCAAGGCCGAGGACCTCACGGCCCTCGGCTTCACCGAGCACACTCAGGTGCCCTGGCGGGTGATCTCCGGGCTGCCGGAAGGCGGGGTGCTCTCCGAAGCGAATGCCCGGGCAACGAGCACAAGCACTAAGGCCACCGCCAACACCGCAGAGAGCACCAACGGCACCCGGTAATCCGTCACCTGCTCGGCGACGGGCGCGGCGGTGACCGCCACCGGGACGTCGGCCACGGCATCGCCGGGCGCATCGAAGGCACCGGAGGTGGCCGCGTCGTGGGCCCCGGCTTCGTTGCCGGGGTTTTTATCGTGGGGGCCGCCGGGCAGGCCCGCCTGGGCGCGTTCCACGGCACCGTCCCCACGGTGATCCTGGCCCGCCGCGTCCGCCATATGGTTCCGTTGCTGGTCGCGAGCCAGGCTCAGGGCGGCCGAAGGATCCACGACCCGCGCGGTCTGCAACCCCTCCACGCCGTCGATGGCGCCACCTGGTTGCGCGGTCTCCCGCAGCAGGCCTGTCACTTCTGCGGCCGTGAGCTCCGGGCGGAGCTGCCAGACCATCGCAGCCACCCCACTGACCACGGGGGCGGCGAAACTCGTGCCGATGAAAGGCTCCGGCGAGCCCACCACCGGCGGGCCATCGCCCACCTGCGCGACCACCGGGCCACCCGGCGCGTAGATGTCCGCGGGAACTCCGGCCAGTCCGTAGGCGGCGGGCACCCGGCCGCTGTTGAGGACGGCCGGGGCGGGGTGGTCGCCGGGCGAACCCCCGCCCGTGGCGGCGCGTCCTGCACCAGCTCCGGCGGTGCTCGTCGCCGCGGCGCCTCCGGCAGGCCCCGCGCCACCGCCCATGACGGTGCCGCTTTCCACAGCCCCGACGGACAGCACCCCTGGCAGGGAGGCCGGGAACGTCGCGGCCCCGGCGTCGCACTGCCCCATATTTCCGATGGGTGCGACCACCAGTGCGTTGTCGGCGACGAGCTCGCGCACCGCTTTCTCCAGCGCCGGGGCGGGTTCGCAGGTGACCATCGAGACGTTGACGATCTTGTGCTTGGCCTTGACCTTCCGCGCCTGGTCGAGGGCCGTGACCAGCTCCTCGACGGTGCCCTCCACCGCGTCGGGCCGGGAGGCGTGCCGAAGGCTGTGGATGTGCGCGCCGGGCGCGGCCTGCGCGGCGGTCGTGGCCACCGCGGTGCCGTGCAGAATGCACGAATCCCGTTCCCCGGTCGCCCCCGGCAGGGCCACACCGGTGTCCACCACGATGATGGTGCTGCCGTGGCCCGTGGCCAGGTCGTGCGGATATGCCGGCGCTGGCAGGTGGAGGTCCGGGTCGCGTGCCTGTTCCTGGCAGTTGAGGTTGATGTTCCCGCGTGCGGGAGCTGCTGGTGGGGGAGTCATCCAAGCCCCCTGATCAGCTCAAATACACCCGCGCCATGCAGCGCCAGCGGTACTGCCGCGCAGAATGCCACGGCTTCCAGGGCGTCGACGATCCGGCCCACCCGAGGCGAGGAGATCTGCACTAGAGGTAAGGCCACCAGCACCAACGCCAGCACACCCCACGGCACCTGATGGCCCAGCCACACGATCGAACAACCCGCCATCACGGCCAGCGCATTGGCGTGGAAGGGGCGAGTACCGCGGGCAGACAACGCGGCCACGACCAGCGTGACCACCAGCAGCACCGTCCACACTGACGGGGTGGGCCCACCCCACGGCGCCAGCTGAATCACGGAGGCGAATAACCACGCACAGGCCGCCGCCACCAGCGCGGAGTGCACCTGCACCACCGGGCCGGCCTCGTTGGCCACCGGATCGCGGAACACACCCGCAGCCGGTACGCGCGGGACCACGACCTTCGCAATCGCCAGCGCCAACTGGCCGGAGTAGATCAGCAGCACCACCGCGGCCAGCGCAGTGATCGGCGACCAGAAATTGATGGCCGCCAACACCGCAGCCGCGATCGTTCCCACTCGCACCGGCCCCGGCCGCCACACCAACAGCGCGGCGACCACGCAGCCCACCAGCACGTTCACGTTCAACCCGACGGCAAAACCCAGGGCCGCTGCCACCGGGACAAACCGCCGATCAAACAAGCTCAGTGCGGCCACTGCCACCGCAGCGAAGGTGCTGAAGACCAGCGGCAACAACACTGCGAGGTCGACCCCACCGCCCGCGGCGGCGTCCTGAAAACCAAAATGAGCGGCACCGTGGAAATCCAACGGATGCCACAACGGGGTCGCGCGGAAGGCGAGCAACACCACGGCAGCAGCGATGATCCACGCGGCGTAATTGGTGCCGACGTCCCCGGAAAGCTCATCCGCCGCCTCCAACGGCGGGGCGGGCGGCTCGGCGGGCTTGCGACAGTGCAAAGCCAAGGCCTCGCCCGCGTGGATGCCGGCCTCCGCGAGCGACTGCTCCGGCGCAACCACCCCCACTGCCCGGCGCAGCTCCCACAGCTGCCCCGGCTCCGGGTCCACGAGATGCGGAATGAGCTCAGCGACCGGCACGTGATCCGCCACCGCGGCGTTAATCACCTTGCCCGTGCTGGGCACCGAAATGCTGATGGCAATCAAAATATCCCCCTCAAATTTTCCCCCAATTTTTCGCCCCGACCCGAATACCCCAGCCAGGACTGAACAGAACAATAGCGGGTGGGGCGGACACGGGGGTGGCAAATTGGGGGATTTCGCCACGAGATGTCTGCACCGGGGTCTATGTTTAGGCGCACACGGCCATTGAGCTGACCCGTCCGGCGCATTCCCGCTGGGCACACGGGGTGGCGATAGTGCCAGCAACCTGCGGGGGCAGGGGCGCGAGTGGTCAGTTGAGGGGTTCAATACAAGGGGGAAACCGCGGTGAAAGCGCAATCACCACCAACTTTGCCGAAGGAAAAACAGCCCTTCGTCCGCATACTCATGCCCGCGATCATGCTGGTCGCGGTGCTGGGAATGGTTGCGGCGATGGTGATGTCCGGGGCGGGACGATCGCCAATGACGTTCATCTTCCCGCTGATGATGCTGGGCTCGATGGCGATGATGTTCCAGTCCGGCACGGACGTCAACGAGGTCCGTAGGGGGTTCCACCGGCACCTGGACGCGCTGTCCGATTCGGTCAAGAAAGCCCGGCGCGAGCAGCTGGTTCGCATGAACCGGGAGCATCCGCACCCGGGCACGCTGTGGAACCACATCCATGCCGGCGAGTTGCCGAGCGCGGCCCCTGGGGTGGTGCGCATTGGAATGGCGGTGCAGGCACCGGATGATCCGCTGGAGATCCCGGTTAATGCTCCGCCGGAGGACCTGGAGCCGGTGAGCGCGATGAGCCTGCGTGACCTGGCGCTACGCACCGCGACGATCGAGGCACCCGTGGCGGTGGACGTGCGTGCATTCCCGTATATCGCGATCGTCGGCGACGGTGCGGCGGGGTTGGCGCGTGCGATGCAGGCGCAGCTGGTCGCCCAACCTCCGGAGGACGTCGGCGTGCGCGGGCCGCATGATCAGTGGCTGCCCCACGATGGGTCGGTGCGGGTGAATTTTTGCACGGGTGCGGATCCGGTGACGTTGAACTCGGTGGTGGTGGAGCCCAGCAGCGAGTGGGTGGATGCCGCACAGAGCCAAGGGTTGTACCTGCACGTCGCGGGGGCTGAGGAAGGCTTCGCGATGAGCGCGTGGACCGTTGATGGTTGGGCGCCGTTCGGCCTGGCGGACCAGCTCAGCGACGTGGAACTGGCGATGGTGTGCCGGTCGCGCTCCCAGGTGACTTCCGGCACAAGCCTGCTGGAGCTGCCGGGCGGGGACCTGCGCGCCCCGATCGGGTTCTCTGGCGCGCCGGTGTACCTGGACATTAAAGAATCCGCGCTGGGCGGGATCGGGCCACACGGGTTGTGTATCGGGGCGACGGGCTCGGGTAAATCCGAACTGCTGAAATCCGTGGTAGTCAGCTTCGCGCACAACCACAGCCCGGAGGAGCTGAACTTCATCCTCGTGGACTTCAAGGGTGGCGCGGCCTTCCTGGGGTTGGACAAGTTGCCGCACACCTCCGCGGTGATCACCAACCTGGTGGATGAAGCCGGGCTGGTGGATCGCATGCAGGACTCGCTGCTCGGTGAGATGCACCGGCGGCAGGAGCGGCTCCGGGCGGCAGGGATGTCCACGGCCCTGGAGTTCAACGAGGCCTTCCCGGGTCAGATGCCGGCGCTGTTCATCGTCGTGGATGAGTTCTCTGAGCTGCTGCAGAACCGGCCGGAGTTCGCGGAGGTCTTCGCCGCGATCGGGCGGCTGGGCCGCAGCCTGCGGATGCACCTGCTGCTGGCCAGCCAGCGCTTCGAGGAGGGGAGGCTGCGCGGCCTGGAATCCCACCTGAGTTACAGGATTGCGCTGCGGACATTCTCGGCCGCGGAGTCGCGGGCGCTGATCGGCTCCACTGCGGCGTTTGAGCTACCCGCGAACCCGGGTGCCGCCATCCTTTCAGCCCACGACACGGTGCGCTTCCACAGCGCCTACGTCTCCGGCCCAGAGCTGCCCCGTGACCAGCGGCTGATCCAGGAGCTTGGCAGCGAGGTGGAGTCCACGACCACCACCCTGCAGCTGGTAGTGGACCGGCTGCAGGGGCCGAACAAGAACCCGATCTGGTTGCCGCCACTGCCCACGATGCTGCCAGCCCACGAGGTGCTGGCGGAGTCGGATACAGGCGCACCGGAGGCTGGACCAGAGAACACCGGGACGGGGATCGGAGCGGGTGCGGCGGCAGCGGCGTCGTCGTCGGTGAAGATGGAACCGCTGACGGCGACGATCGGGTTGGAGGACCTGCCGTTCGAAGGGGTGCAGCGGACTTACCGGATGGACCTGAACCGGCGGCACTGGGCGATCGTCGGGCAACCACGGACGGGCAAGACAATGGCGGTGCGCGCGCTGGTGCTCGCACTTGGGCTGAGCAGCCCGGGCGTGCCGATCTACATTTTCGACCCCGGTGGTTCGCTGCGCGATCTGGCGCGGTTGCCGCAGGTCGCGGCGGTGGTTGGCCCGGAGCATGCGGGGCGCCTACTGGACGAGGTGGACCTGGTGGAAGGCCCGCGCGTGCTGATCGTGGACGGGCTGGATCAGCTCACCGCGATTGGGGAGGAGGAGCAGCGGCTCATCCAGCTGGCCACCAGCGGGCTGGAACGTGGCCTACACGTGGTGGTCACCGCGCTGCGCTGGAACTTCCGGCCCTCGCTGCGTGACGTGCTGACCGGACACGTGGAGATGAAGATGACCGCGCTGGACGCCGAGTTCCGGGACGCGCAGAAGTCCCTGCCGGACGTCCCTGGGCGCGGGGTGTCGCACAACGGCAAGCACATCCAGGTGGCGTTCTGCGCTGCCCAAGACGTGGAGCACGTGCGCAAAGTCAGCGTGGCCCGGGGCGAGAAGGATGTTGCGATGCGGGTCCTGCCGGACCGGATCGGGCTGGCGGAGCTGCTGGGCGGCATGCCGGGGTGTGGCTCCACACCGGGCGTGGACGCCGGTGCGAATGGTGCCCGTTCGGGTACAGCTACGGCTGGCAAGCACGCTGCCGTGGACTCAACGGGGGAGTCCGCAGCGAGAGGCCACGCGATGGGTGCACACGCCCCGGTGGTGCCCTTCGCGCTGGGCGGGCCCCGCCTGGATGCGGTGGCCTGGGACAGCGGGGAGTTCCCGCACCTGGTCGTCATCGGTCAGGCCGGGGCAGGCGCGACCAGCGCGCTGCGCACGGTGGCCGCCAGCATCAACCAGCTGCCCGAGGGTCGCGCGGAAGTGTTGGCCACGGACACCCGGCGCGGCCTGCTCGGCAGCCCCGGTTACCTGGGCGCGGAGCAGTTCCGCCAGCGCCTCGCCGAATGGGGCGAGGTGCTGCAGTCCCGCGTGCCGAAGGACGTCTCCGTCGAGGAGCTCCGGGACCGTTCCTGGTGGTCCGGGCCCGAATTGTTTGTGATTGTCGACGATTCGGACAACGACCCTGGCCTCGACGCGCTCGTGCCGCTGCTGCCCTACGCGGCGGACATTGGCTTGCACCTGGTGCTCGCCCGTCGTTCGGGGCAGTTCGCCCGCTCGGCCTTCCATCCACTCATGCAGGCGATGCGCGACCACAGCGCGTGGCTGCTGCTCTCCGCGCCGCGTGAGGACGGTCCGATCGCAGGCCAGAAACTGTGTCGACGCCAACCTGGCCGCGGCGTGTACGTCCACGCAGAATCCTGGCTGGTCCAGGTCGCAGAGGCGGAGGCCACTGCATCGTCCGCGCCAGTCGAAGCACGTGAACAAACCGTAACCGGCGCCACGGGTGCGTCCGAGAAGGAGGAGAAGTGATGAATCCGAGCGCAACCAAACCCCCGATCCCAGCGATGGGGTTGCTCGCGGAGGCCGTTGCCCGTTACGAGTCGGGGCTGCTGGTCCACGGTGACCAGGTCACAGATTTGCTCACTGGGTTCAGCCTCACGATGCCTCCCATCACCGGGCCCGATACGGCCAGCACACTCGCGTTCCGCGGCAGCGGGATTGACTTGCAAGAGCTGGACGACCTCACCGAACTGGTCACCCAGGTGATGCAGCAGCGGATGAATAGTCCGCACGCAGCGGGGCTGGACTCCGGTATCCCGCGGGACCACTTCCCCTATGGAGTGGGTGAGTCCGAGCCGGACGTGCTGGTCACGGGCGGGCAAGCCGCCCCGATCGCCACCTATCTGCGTGCGGCTGGGTTCCGAGCGCGGGTGGTGGACACCCAGTACGCGATGAACCTGGCCAGCAGCCTCGCGGTCGCACAACAGGAGCTATTGGCGCTGAGCCCGGAAGAGCCGATGAGGGCGGGCGCCGGGGCCACGGGTGGCGCCGGAGGTGGCGCGGATGCCGGGAAGCTCACGCACGCGGAAGCACTCGGGCAGGGAGCACCCGCGCCGGGCGTGCCTCCCGAAGAAGAGCTACGGGCGACACCCAACCGGGTTCTGTCCTGGGACCTTTCAGGCTCACGGGACAAGGCCGGGGCAACTCGGCCCGCAGTACACCGTGGGGGAGCGGGTGCGGCGGCACCGCGGAAACTCCCGCTGGGAGCCAGCCCGGTGGCTGCGGCCTTCGTCGCGATCATCATCGTGGCTGGAGCAATGGCCGCCGGGCTCGCGCTGGACGCTGCCGGTGGTGCCGGGGAGGACACCCAGGCGGTCGCGAACGCCGAAGGCGGTGCCGCCGGGCAGGCCGGGCAGGTCGAGCCAGGTGCCGGGGAGAGCGCCGGCGGGGAAGATGCCGGGGAGGGGGATTCGGACCGCAACCGCCAGCCAGAGACCCCGCCACCATTCACCCCGCCGCCGAACAGGCCGGGCATGCAGGATCCGAAGATCAACGGCAAAGATGCCGACCACCGCGCCGCCGACCGTGCCGACGTCCCCGTGACGGCGGACTGGCCGAAGGGGTGGAACCTCGCCGAAGCCACCCCGCAGCGGGAGACCTACCAGTCTGAGAAGGACGCTGGCATGCGCGTGCTGCTGGCCGCAAAACCCGCACCGCTGAAGAGCCAGGCGGAATTGGATAAAGCCGTGCTCAAAGCGTTGCGGGACGCGCCGGGCACGAAGGTCGCCAGCGAATCCCCGGTTAGCTACCGGGAGAAGTACCCGGACTCCGAAACGCTCTGGTACGTCCGGCTTGTGGATGGCCACCAGGTGTCCATCGGCTGCCAATATCGGGAGCCCAACCCAGTGCGCTCGCGGGTCTGCGAGCAGGTGGTGGACTCGGCCCGGCCGGAGAAGTAAGCGCTGCGGCGCCGGCGCCCTTTCCACCGCACCCGACGGGGAGAGGTGTCCGCCGGGGTGAAGCGATCGCGGCACGTCGGGATGAGGCGTTCGCGGCAACCGGGATGAGGCGTTCGCGGCAGGCGGGTGAGGTGTGTGCGTCCGTTCCGCCTCGACCAATTCGCCACGCCGGAACGATGCCATTGCCGAGTCAGTGCCGGGCGGAGGCCACGCCAGGGCCGCTTCGGGGTACGCAGCCGCTTCGGTAGGGTGCAGGCAGAAGCGGTGCTTAGTGACAGCACCACAGGAACGGCTGGGAAGAGCGGAGGTGAACGCGGTGACGTCCCCGGAAAACATCCTGCTGCACCTCGCGGAAGAACAAGAAGCGCAGGTCCGGGAGATCTTCGCCGCGCTCGAACAGCGAGGTTTTCCCACCCAGCACCAAACCCCGCACATCACCATCACCTTCGCCCCGCGCATGGAAGAACCCGTCGTGGACCTGGCCGAAGAACTCCTCGCGCCCCTGATGCCCGCCACCCTGCAGCGGATGGGCACGGTTGTGTTCGGCACCCGGCGCAAGCAGACCGTCGCGTGGCTGCTGGAAGCCAGCGACGAGCTCGAAACCGCGGCGCGCGTGATCAGCACCGCAAACCCGGAGGGGCGCGGCCCGCGCTGGATCCCGCACCTGACGATGGGGCTGCGCCTACCGCGGGCCATCGTCCCGGACTACATCCGCGCCCTCGACGAACTCAGCCCGCCGGAACTGCGCCAGCTCATCGCAGCGGAAGCTGGCCTCCGCGTGCCGAGCACGGACCAGTTCTTCCTTTTTTAAACCCGCTGTTTCCCCAGGGGAGGGCGACGCTCCTCCCGGAGCCGGCTAATCCCTCCAGCCAGTCCCATGCAGCTACGCCTTGCGCCGGAAGACGAGCAGCGCGTCGCGCACGATGTCGTGCGGATGTTCATCCCACTCGATCTCCACCACGGCCACCTGCTCTAGGTGCTCTGCCAGCAACTCGGCGCAGTCCGCGATCAGCGGGGTCAGCACCCCGGCATGCTGAATATCGCCCACGTTCCACACCACGTGTCCACCGGGAACCACCAGCCGCGCGCATACGGCCGCCACCTCGCCCAGCTCCGCGAGGTAACGCCGATAGTCCCCGCCGCCGCACTCATAAGCCTCCAGCGGATCGGCCTCGTCCTCCGTCGCAGCCATATACGGCGGGGACGTGAGAACCAGGTCCACCGCAGGTCGCGGCCCGTTTTCTTGCCGATGTTCTGACGACGACGCCAACATCGGCAGGATCCGGCGCGCGTCCCCTGCGACCACGCTCGCCCCCGGTGCGGCGGCGCGAATTTGAGCCACTCGTTCCGGCAGCAGTTCGGTGCCTCCGGCGCGCCGGCCGAGCCGCACGGCACGGATGAGTGTGGTTCCAAAGCCCGCGAAGGGATCAAAAACCATGTCGCCAGGGGCGGAATATGCACGGATCACGTGGTCCACGATCGCGGTGCACATGTGGACGTCCTCGTCCGCGCCGGCAGGGCGGTCCACGAGGAACTCGGCGATGCTCGTCCGCAGGGGTGTGGCGGGGGTTGCCGTTGGCGCATCCAGGGGCGGGGAAGGCGTCATGACCTGCAGTTTAGCTCGACGTCCTGAAAAGACCAGTGACCGGTCCGTGGCGTTTTGGGGCATCCCGGCCCCGTGCCCGCGTTGTGTATTGGACTCCGCCTCCGTGGGCGTTGCACTCCGACCCCTGCGTTTCGCCCGACCCCGTGTTCGTTGCCCTCCGCCCCCGTGTGTTTGTGCTCTATCCCGTGTGTTTTGCGCTCCACCCCGTGTGTTTTGCGCTCCACCCCGTGTGTTTTGCAGAGTTTGATGCCGAAAATCGGGCCAAAAGCGACATCAAACTCTGCAAAACGTGCTGGGGGTGCGGGGTGGGGAACGCGAGGGGAGCGCGGGGCACAGGAACGCAGGGGCAGGGAGTAGAGGGATAGGCCGGAACGCGGGGGTGGGGAGGAGAGGGATGGGCCGGAACGCAGGGAAGAGTGGGGTGGGGAACGCGGGGGAGCGGGTAGGTAGGGCGAGGAATTTGAAGGATTTTTGGGAAACCGGGAACCTTTCGGGTCCGTTAGTTGTCTAATACTTCTGACGGACCGATAACCGGTTCGCGAAAACATGGGGAGGGAACATGAGTTTTAGGACAGATGTCGCAACGATGACCGGGGCGGCCAGCAACGTTGACCAGGTCAACGCCAGCATCCAGGGGGAGCTGTCCCGGCTGCAAGGCATCGTCGCGGAAACCTCGGGCGTGTGGCGAGGCCAGGCGCAGGGGGCATTCCAGAACCTGATGGAGCGGTGGAACACCAGCGCCCGGGAGCTCAGCGAAGCACTGAATAGTATCTCGGAGAACATCCGGGCCAACGCGCGCTCCTTCGACGACACCGAGCTCGAGAACATGCAGGCATTCCGCTAAATCAGTGGTTGATGCGGCCGCTTCCGCAACAGGGGCCGCACCGCACAGAGAAAATCCAGGGGGGATTTGAGAACAATGATCAAGTACAACTTCGGCATGATCGCGCAGACAGCCGACGATATTAACCAGACCCGGGGGCGGATCAACGGCAATCTGGAGGACCTCAAGCAGCAGCTGCAGCCACTGGTCGCGGACTGGGAGGGCGAGTCCTCGGAGGCCTACCAACAGGCGCAGCTGCGCTGGGACCGTGCGGCCGCTGAGCTCAACGAGGTGCTCGGCCAGATCAGCGTGACGGTCCGCCAGGCCAACGACCGCATGAGCCAGATCAACACCTCGGCGGCCCGCAGCTGGGCGTAGCGGGCGGCGTAACTGACCACACCAGCCCGATCAGCTGAACCGGCCGAAGCGCTTGGAAGCCTGAACGGCTGGGCACGCACCCCGTGGGGTTCCCCGCGGGGTGTTGCCGTGCGTGGGGGTGCAGTGAAGAGCGCGTGGGCAAGGGACAGGACGCCACCGTTTTCCCGGGCAAGGGTCGTTCAAGAGGAGGACGTCGCCGTGCCCAGCGTTCCTCCGCATCGCACCGCGCGCGGTCGTGAAGCGCTCCGCCGGCGAGCCAGGAGGCGGGCGTAGCGACGTCCTAAAATTTGGCGTATGAGCTGCGGATAGCTAGGGTGTTAAAGGTTGCATAACGTGTCCTCGGGTCTCCACCGGCCGCCGAGGATCCTTGAGCAGCGGAAGAAACTGCCCCCGAGCAGTACATTCACCGCGCTCGAGCGCAGCTCTGGCTGGCAGTTCCGATTCGACCTACAGGAGTCCAACGTGACTACTTTCCACCCGAAGAGCGGTGACATTACCCGTAAGTGGTACGTCATCGACGCCACTGACGTGGTGCTGGGTCGCCTGGCCGTCACCGCAGCTGACCTGCTGCGCGGCAAGGGCAAGCCGACCTTCGCGCCGAACGTTGACTGCGGCGACAACGTCATCATCATCAACGCCGACAAGGTGCACATCTCCTCCAACAAGCGTGACCGCGAGATGCGCTACCGCCACTCTGGCTACCCAGGTGGCCTGAAGTCCATGACCCTGGGCCGTTCCCTGGAACTGAACCCAGAGCGCGTCATCGAAGAGGCTGTCCGTGGCATGATGCCGCAGAACAAGCTGTCCAACGCTTCCGTTAAGAAGCTTCGCGTCTTCGCCGGCTCCGAGCACCCGTACGCTGCTCAGAAGCCAGAGACCTACGAGATCAAGCAGGTGGCACAGTAATGGCTGAGAACTTCGACAACACCGAGGCCTTCGAGAACGAGGCCGCACAGTACACCTCCACCGACGCTGCCAACGAGGAGTTCGTGGCATCCATCGGTGACTCCCTCAACGTCGAGGGCCAGGAGGCCGAAGAGGCCGCACCGGCTGCTCCGCTGTACGAGGGCCCGATCCAGACCGTTGGTCGCCGTAAGCGCGCCATCGTCCGCGTCCGCATGGTTGAGGGCTCCGGCCAGATCACCTGCAACGGCCGCGCACTGGAGGACTACTTCCCGAACAAGCTCCACGAGCAGCTCATCAAGGACCCGCTGGTCCTGCTGGAGCGCGAGAACCAGTTCGACATCCAGGCAACCCTGACCGGCGGCGGCCCGTCCGGCCAGGCTGGTGCGATGCGTCTGGCTATCGCCCGCGCCCTGAACAAGTACAACCCGGAGGAGCGCACCCAGCTGAAGAAGGCTGGCTTCCTGACCCGCGACGCTCGTGCTGTCGAGCGTAAGAAGGCAGGTCTGCACGGTGCACGTCGTGCGCCGCAGTACTCCAAGCGCTAAACCTTCACCGGTTTTACCGCCCCAAACCCCCGCATCGGCTGTTTCGTGAACTAGCCCCCGAAAGTTGGACTGGTTTAATTCTAGGCGGTGAGGGGTTCAAGGGTCTGATTCCGATATTGCATC
>NZ_JASODY010000190.1:0-232 GCF_030212265.1 Corynebacterium sp. UMB9976 | reverse complement strand
GCACTTATTCTGTGGTTAGGTTCTTTTTACGTAATGGAAGGGAAAATTAGCCTTGGTCAGCTTATTACTTACAATGCATTATTGGTTTTCTTCACGGATCCCTTACAGAATATTATCAACTTGCAAGTTAAAATGCAGACAGCACAAGTAGCTAATAAGCGCTTAAACGAAATATTTGCAATTGAGCCAGAGAAAACAAATGATTCTTCATTCGGTGAAATTTCCAATCAAA
>NZ_JASODY010000189.1:0-232 GCF_030212265.1 Corynebacterium sp. UMB9976 | reverse complement strand
ATCGTTTGCGCGTTCGGACTTCCGCTTAGATGTCGGTTTAGATGCCCGCTTGGAATGGGAATGACGCCCCATCGAATCCTACCTTTGGTGACATTGTGCATAGCGGCCACGGGGTCTTTCTCACCAGGGACAGTTCCCGGGCAGGGGATAGCCAGGCCGACAAATCGCTAACGACTTAATAAGTGCAAATACCAATTTAGGTCATGCGGCCCGGGAGAGTTGAACTCTACTC
>NZ_JASODY010000188.1:0-233 GCF_030212265.1 Corynebacterium sp. UMB9976 | reverse complement strand
GGTTTCGCAATCTGGAACGCGCCAGAAGCGATAAACAGAATGTGGTCAGTTTTGACCATCCCGTGTTTGGTGGAAACAGTGCAACCTTCTACCAGCGGCAGCAGGTCACGCTGAACGCCTTCACGAGAAACATCCGGACCGGAAGACTCGCCGCGCTTACAGATTTTGTCGATTTCGTCGATAAACACGATCCCGTGCTGCTCAACAGCGTCGATAGCGTCTTGCTTCAGCTC
>NZ_JASODY010000187.1:0-233 GCF_030212265.1 Corynebacterium sp. UMB9976 | reverse complement strand
AAAGCCAGAGCAGCGAAAATCGAAATTTTAGGTACGGTGAAATAAACCTGCTTCCTTAATCCCCACAGCCGGATGAACTAACGTTCGTCCGGTTTGCTATTGAGTTCCTGCCTGGATACTTACCGCGAAAACAGCACGCCTGACATAAAATAAATATGGTCTAATGGGGAAATTTCTCGTGGAGAGGGAACAGATGCGATATCCGGTTGATGTATACAAAGGCAAGATTCAGG
>NZ_JASODY010000186.1:0-233 GCF_030212265.1 Corynebacterium sp. UMB9976 | reverse complement strand
CTGTGGCGTGCCGGTCTGCGCCAGAACTTCCGTATCTTCCAGAACGAGGACATCAAAAGCATCCTCGGCACGATGTTGCAGGAAAACGGGGTGACCGAATGGAGTCCGCTGTTCAGCGAGCCGCATCCTTCCCGTGAGTTTTGTGTCCAGTACGGTGAGACTGATTACGATTTCCTGTGCCGGATGGCGGCGGAGGAAGGCATCTTCTTTTATGAGGAGCATGCTTACAAAAG
>NZ_JASODY010000185.1:0-233 GCF_030212265.1 Corynebacterium sp. UMB9976 | reverse complement strand
ACGACGTGTGACTGACACGCACGCCAAGTACCGCAAGCGCGTCGGCAACCTGACGCGCAGAACCCTGCTGTGGAACCTCCCGCCGGGCCACCGGCTCAGGTGGACTCACCCTATCGCCTATCACCCGCCGATGATGCTCAACCTCGACGAGCACACCATCAGCCCACGAACGCTCCGCGACATCATGCACACGATCATGAAGCCACCGAGCCACGTGCTCAAGGCGCCTGCTG
>NZ_JASODY010000184.1:0-233 GCF_030212265.1 Corynebacterium sp. UMB9976 | reverse complement strand
CTGGTCTTGCACGAGCACGTCGAGGGCCGAGACCGCCTCGTCGAGGACGATGACCTCCGGGCCCAACGCCATTGCACGTGCAATCGCGATGCGCTGACGCTGACCGCCAGAGAGCTCGTTCGGGTAGCGACGCATCGCGGACCTCGGCATCTGCACCATGTCCAGCAGCTCCGCCACGCGAGCGTCACGCTCCTTACGCGAACCCACCTTGTGCAGGCGCAACGGCTCCTCGA
>NZ_JASODY010000183.1:0-234 GCF_030212265.1 Corynebacterium sp. UMB9976 | reverse complement strand
CCCGTGTACTCGCTAGTGACTCGCGTTATGTCGCGGATTCGCCCTAACAGTCTCATTCCGATGCAGTCTGCGGGCGGCTATGGCAAATCCATTAGCGCCGACCACCAGGGACGCTGGGAGTACAACCGCACTTTCAAGCCGCTGGCTGGCCATGACAAGAACTGGCGTTGGCTCAATGCCATCATCGTCGGCCAGCAACGTGTCAGCCGCGGTATCGATACCGGCGTGCCGACG
>NZ_JASODY010000182.1:0-234 GCF_030212265.1 Corynebacterium sp. UMB9976 | reverse complement strand
GTGATAAGGGAACAGTTGAAAGACACAATGGTCTTATTCGCAGATTCATTCCTAAAGGAGAAGCAATAGCTAACTATTCTTTACAAAATATCATTGATATTGAAACCTGGTGCAACTCATTGCCAAGAAAGATCTTAGCTTATCATACACCAGATGAAATCTTTGAAAGAGAATTAGATCGAATCTATCAAGCAGCTTAACCAAAAGTGTTCAATTTATTATTGCAATTTACGA
>NZ_JASODY010000018.1:0-36107 GCF_030212265.1 Corynebacterium sp. UMB9976 | reverse complement strand
AAGAAACAAGACCGAAAGGGGAACCCAACCACCCGGCATCAGCGCCGTCGGCCTTGCAGATCAATAATCTACACACAGCCCACAACAAACACAAAACCCCCAGGTGGAAGCAGAAAACCCGGGCATCGTTATGGTCAACGATGCCCGGGTTTGTTCAACAGCTTCGGCGCTTACACCTGGTGCGGCGCCGCGCTGCTCGCCTAGGAGCTGATCTTCGCGCCGGCGAAGTTCTTCTTCCCCTTACGCAACACCAGCCAACCGCCAACCAGAAGGTCCTCCGCAGAGACGGTCCACTCGGCGTCGTCGATGCGTTCGTTATTTACGTACGCACCGCCCTCCTTAATGGTTCGGCGAGCCGCACCATTGGACTTCTCCAGACCAGCGGCGACGAGCAGTTCGACGAGGCTTGCACCAACAGCACCCTCCGCGACCGTCGTCTCCTGCAGAGCTGCGGCGAGAGTCTGCTCGTCGAGCTCGCTCAGATCAGCGCGACCGAACAGTGCCTGGGCAGCCAGCTCGACCTTGCCGACGGCGTCCTCACCGTGAACCAGCGCCGTCATCTCCTGGGCGAGAACACGCTGCGCCTCCCGCTTGAACGGGCGCTCGGCGACCTCCACGGCGAGGCGGTCGATCTCCTCGCGGTCGAGGAAGGTGAACATGCGGAGGAACTTCACCACGTCGGCGTCGGCGGTATTGAAGAAGTACTGGTACCAGCTGTACGGGCTGGTCAGCTCCGGATCGAGCCACAGGTTGCCGCCACCCGTGGACTTGCCGAACTTCTTGCCCTCAGAGTCCGTAACCAGCGGAACCGTCAGGCCGTGGACAGAATCCCCGTCCATACGACGGACAAGATCCACACCGGAGACGATGTTGCCCCACTGATCGGAGCCACCGACCTGCACGCAGACGTCGTGCTCGCGGTGCAGGTGAACGAAGTCATTCGCCTGCAGCAGCATGTAGGAGAACTCGGTGTAGGAGATGCCGTCGGCAGCGAGGCGACGCTTCACGGTGTCACGGGAAAGCATCGTGTTCAGCGAGAAATTCTTGCCCAGGTCGCGCAGGAAGTGGATGACGGACATGTTGCCGATCCAGTCAGCGTTATTGACCAACGTCGCGGGGTGCAGGTCCTTGCCCGACTCCTCGAGCTCAGCACTTCCCTCGAAGAGGAGGAAAGCGCGCAGCTGCTTCTTGATGTGCTCCACGTTCTCGGCGACCCGCTCCTCGGTCAGCATGGAGCGCTCGCCCACGTCGCGCGGGTCGCCGATCATGCCGGTGGCACCACCCGCCAGGGCGAAAGCCTTGTGCCCGGCCAGCTGGAAGCGACGCAGCAGGAGCAGCGGCACGAGGTGGCCGGCGTGGAGGGAATCGCCCGTCGGGTCGAAGCCGCAGTAGACCGCGGTCGGGTTCTTCAGCTGCTCGCGAAGTTCATCAAGGTCGGTGGAGTCGGCGATCAGCCCGCGCCACTGCAGCTCGTCAACCAGGTTGGAGTTTTGAATCGTCTCGTTAGACATGTCTTTCCTCAGTCAAAGATGTGTGATCGTTTTTAAGCTTCTGCCAGCGGCCAGTCGACCGCCTCATCGGTGAGCAGAACCGGGATGCCATCGGAGACCGGATAGGCACGTCCCAGCCGCGGGTTCACCAGATAGTCGCCGTGATCCTCCAGCGGCTGCTTGTCTTGCGGGCAGGCGAGGATCTCCAGAAGCTTCGGATCAATCATGCGTCTCATTGTAGCGACATCTTTTCCTCCCGTTCGCTTGGCTACCCCTACCCGCTTTCTGCCCTCTCCCCTGTGTTCATTGCTGTTGTTTTAGGACGCCGCCCTCCCCTCAATTTCGGGCCCGCGTTCATTCATTATTTGCGTGTCCGAAGCGTTCGCTATGGTTGGTTCCGTACCGAAATACGGGTGCCCCTGAAGTGGCTGGGGCTGAGATCGCGCACGCCAGCGCGGAACCGTCTGAACCTGTCTGGTTAGCACCAGCGAAGGAAGTTGGAGGAGCTCTTCATGAGCGCGCAAAACGTAGATATTTACGCGTCCGAAATTCACCCGAAGCACCGCTACGCACCCCTGCGGGTCAATGGTCTCGAGGTACCGCAGACCGCGATCGACCTGGACGATTCCCCCACCGGCCCCAACGAGCCGGTCAAGATCTACCGCACCCGTGGCCCCTACGCGGAGCCGGAGGTGGGCCTGCCTGCGCTGCGCAACGAGTGGATCCGCGACCGCGGCGATGTCGAAGAATACGAGGGCCGGAAGCGCAACCTGCTGGACGACGGCACCCGGGCAGCCAAGCGCGGCGCAGCCAGCGAGGAGTGGCGCGGCGAGAAGCGAGCACCACTGCGCGCCAAGCAGGGCCAGCGCGTGACCCAGATGGCCTACGCCCGCCGCGGGGAGGTCACCCGCGAGATGGAGTTCGTCGCACTGCGCGAGAACTGCGACGTCGAGAAGGTGCGCGCGGCGGTGGCCTCCGGCCGGGCGATCATCCCGAACAACGTCAACCACCCGGAATCCGAACCGATGATTATCGGTAACCAGTTCCTCACCAAGATCAACGCCAACATCGGCAACTCCGCGGTCACCAGCTCCATCCGCGAGGAGGTGGACAAGCTGCGCTGGGCCACGCGTTGGGGCGCGGACACCGTGATGGATCTGTCCACCGGTAACGACATCCACACCACCCGCGAATGGATCCTGCGCAACTCCCCGGTTCCGATCGGCACCGTGCCGATCTACCAGGCGCTGGAGAAGGTGGGTGGCGTGGCCGAGGACCTCACCTGGGAGATCTTCCGCGACACCGTCGTCGAGCAGGCTGAGCAGGGCGTGGACTACATGACCGTCCACGCTGGTGTGCGCCTGCCCTTCGTGCCGCTGACTTCCAAGCGCGTCACCGGCATCGTTTCCCGTGGCGGGTCGATCATGGCGGGTTGGTGCCTGGCCCACCACAAGGAGTCCTTCCTCTACGAGAACTTCGACGAGCTGTGCGAGATCTTCGCGGCCTACGACGTCGCGTTCTCTTTGGGTGACGGTCTGCGGCCGGGCTCCATCGCCGATGCCAACGACACCGCCCAGTTCGCTGAGCTGAAGACCATCGGCGAGCTGTGCAAGCGTGCCTGGGACTACGACGTCCAGGTCATGATCGAAGGCCCCGGCCACGTGCCACTGAACAAGATCCAGATCAACAACGAGAAGGAAGAGGAATGGTGCGGCGGCGCGCCGTTCTACACGCTAGGCCCCCTGGTCACGGATATCGCACCGGGCTATGACCACATCACCTCCGCGATCGGCGCGGCGAATATCGCCGCCGGTGGCACCGCGATGCTGTGTTACGTCACCCCGAAGGAGCACCTGGGGCTGCCGAATAAGGACGACGTGAAGACCGGCGTGATCACCTATAAGCTCGCCGCACACGCCGCGGACGTGGCCAAGGGGCATCCGGGTGCTCACGAGTGGGACGACGCCATGAGCAAGGCCCGCTTCGAGTTCCGCTGGCACGACCAGTTCGCGCTCTCCCTGGACCCGGATACCGCGCAGGCCTACCACGACGAGACGCTGCCGGCGGAGCCCGCGAAGACGGCTCACTTCTGCTCCATGTGTGGCCCGAAGTTCTGCTCCATGCGCATCAGCCAGGACATTCGCGCCGAGTTCGGCGACAAGATGGCCGCTGACCTGGGTCTGCCAAGCATCGGCCAGCCCAAGGATGCAGCACACGCCGACCCTGACGTCCTGGCTGCCGTCGAGGCCGGCATGGATGAGAAGTCCGCGGAGTTCCTGGAACGCGGCGGGCAGATTTACTTGGAGGAAGATGCGAGTGTGCAACACAGCTAGCAACGATGACGATCGCCAGGCTGGCGGCACAGGTGTGGATGGGCAGCTAGCCAACCCCCGGACACTGGACCCCCGGGCGCTGACCTGCTACTTCGTCACCGGCCGCATCCCGGATCTCGACTGGGAAGAGGAATGCGGGGAGATCACCCGCATCGCTGCCGAGGCAGCGGCCGGTGGTGCTGGGGTGATCCAGGTCCGCAGCAAGCCGATCACCGTCCGCCAGCTCACGGAGCTTTCCATCCGGATCGCGGCAGCCGTGGCCAACGCGAATCCGAACGCGGTGGTCCTCATCGACGACCGCGTGGACGTCGCCGCTGCCCTGATGGCGGAGCACAACATCCACGGCGTGCACATCGGGCAGGATGACCTCGACCCGCGACTGGCGCGCGCTGTACTGGGCGAAAACGCGATCATCGGGCTGACCACCGGCACCCTGGAACTGGTGAAGGGAGCGAATGACTACGCCGACGTCATCGACTACATCGGCGCTGGCCCCTTCCGCCCCACCCCGACGAAGAACTCGGGCCGCGAGCCGCTCGGGCTGGCGGGCTACCCTGCGCTCGTCGCTGCCTCCGCAGTGCCGGTCGTCGCGATCGGTGACGTCCGGGCCGAGGACGCCACAGAACTGGCTGCCACCGGTGTGGCCGGGTTGGCGATCGTCCGCGGAATCATGCAAGCCGAGGACCCGAAGGCCTATGCCGAGAGCGTGGTTTCCCAGTTTTCGGGGGCCAACGAGCGTTAGATAGGGCCTATGAGCACACCCGGAACGAGCGCGCGGAGAGTTTTTATCAGCGTCGCAGCCCTCCTGCTCACCGCGGGCTGGTCGGCGAATCACTTCGCGTCCGTACTCGTGGCGCTGCGGGAGCAGCTCAACTTGTCCCCGCTGCTGGTCAACGGCGCCTATGGGATCTACGCGCTGGGTTTGGTGCCGAGCCTCCTCATCGGCGGTGCGCTGGCCGACCGCTTCGGCGGGCGCCTGGTGGCATTGGCGGGATCGCTCATCGCGGTGGTTGGCAATAGCATCCTCATGCTCTTCCACGGAGCGCCTGGGCTACTCACTGGCCGCTTCATCGTGGGGCTGGGCGTGGGCCTGGTGGTTAGCGCGGGCACCGCGTGGGCTGCGCGGCTGAATGGGCCCGCGGGCTCCACGCTGGCCGGTATCGTTCTCACCTCCGGCTTCGCGCTGGGGCCGGTGATCTCCGGGCTCGCCGAGTTCGCATTCTCGCCACTCTGGCTGCCTTTTGTGCTGAGCATCATCGCCTCGCTCGCGGCCGTGGTGTTCTCACTGCGCACTGGTGACATGCCCCGCCAGATCCTGGCAGTGGCGGAGGATCCGCAGGTTGATCCGAGCGCCTCGCCCCGCAAGGCGCTGGCGACCTCGGTGCCGGTGGCGATGTGGGTTTTCGCGGCGATCACCACCGCCTTCGTGGGGCTTGCCGCGCGGGTGGCCGAGTACTTCGAGACCGGGGTGTTCCTGCCTGGCATCGCGGCAGCGGTCGGCTTCGGCACAGGACTGGCGGTCCAGGCGGCAGGGCGCCGCTGGGCCTGGGGTCCGTGCTCCGGGATCGTCGGGATCCTGTGCGCAGGGGCCGGCTTCCTCGTCGTCGCCCTCGGTGGCGCGGCTCCCTCGCTGCCGCTGTTCTTCCTGGCCACCGTGCTGCTCGGGCTCGGCTATGGCCTGTGCCTGCGCGACGGTCTGCTGGACGTCAACGCCTACTCCCCGGCCTCCCACCGTGGCCGTATCCTCGGGGCCTACTACGTCGCGACCTACGTGGGCTTCGCCCTGCCACCGCTGATGCAGGTTCTTGAGCCACGAGTGGGCCCGTCGCTCCCCTTCGCCGTTTTGTCCGCCATCGCGGTGGCCGCCGCGCTGCTGCGCAGCTGGCAGATCCGAACCGGCTACCTCAACCGCACATGAGGCGGACGCATACCTTGCCCATTATCCGAGAATCAATACCGCAGACCGTGGGTCGCAGTTCCGCAGCCCACCCAATTCGTGGCGCGAGCGCACCACTAGAAAGAACAAGACCTTGAGCAGCTACGAGCATGTGATTATCGGCGCCGGGATCATTGGTCTCAGCACCGCCGTGGAACTAACCCAAGCCGGGGTGCCCGCCGCAGACATCGCGATCATCGACCCAGCACCGATCAGCGGTGCCTCGTGGGTCGCGGGTGGCATGCTTGCCCCCGTCGCCGAGGTGCAGTACGGGCAGGAGGAGCTCTACCCCCTGATGATCCGCGCCGCCGAGCTGTGGCCGGCGCTGCGCGAAGCTGTCGAGTCCGTCACCGATTTGCCCACCGGCTACCGAGAGGAATCCACGCTCGTCGTCGCTGCTGACCGCGCCGACGCCACCCACCTCGCTGAATTGCTGGAACACCAGCGATCCCACGGGATGACGGCCACCCGACTGCCCGTGCGTCAAGCCCGCAAGCTTGAACCTGGACTGCACCCGCAGCTCGCTGGCGCCGTGGAGATCCCCGGCGACCATCAAGTCAACCCCCGGTTGTACTGCGCTGCGGCCGTCGACGTCCTGAAAAAGAAGGGCGCGGCCTTCGTGGAGCAGGAAGCAACCGGGCTGGTACACGGCAGCGATGCGGCGGGCTCTGATGCCGACCACCGTAACGCAGAACCGGCCAGCAGGTGCACCGCGGTACGGCTCGCCGACGGCACGGCGGTGGGCGTGAACGGCAGCGTCTACGTCTGTAACGGCGTGGGGGCAGCAACGCTCGAGGGCGCCCCTGCGCTGCCGGTGCGACCCGTGCGCGGGGACCTGATCCGCCTCGGCGTGGCCGAACGCAGGCCCGCCCCGGTGGAGCGCGTGATCCGGGGGTTCTTCGAGGACCGACCGATCTACGTCATCCCCCGCACCGACGGCACGATCGCCGTGGGTGCGACAACAAGGGAGGACGAACGGCAGGCCCCCGCTGTCGACGGGGTCTACACGCTGCTGCGCGACGCTATCCGCGTGGTGCCAGGTATCGAGGACTGTGAATTCATCGAAGCCCTTGCCGGGGAACGCCCGGGGACGCCCGACGACCTACCCTTGATCGGCAAAACCAGCGGGAATGTGGTGATCTCGGCGGGATACTTCCGGCACGGAATCCTATTGTCTGCATTGGGCGCTAAGGTGACGGCACACCTGGGGCTCAGCGCTGGTGATGGCGATGTGGCGTTGGCCGAGGCCGCAGAGGCGGCCGGGGTGGGCCTCGAGGCGTGCCGCTGGGACCGCTTCGCGACCGAGACGCACTGAGCCAGTGGCACGCGACTGGGAGATAATGGGGCAAGCAGAACGCCCGGAGAAAGACGGACGAAAGGATGCATCGAGAATGAACTACACGGTGAACCAGGAAGAGCGCCAGGGCAAGTCGGGACTCACGATCGCCGACGTCGTCGCCAACGAGACCGGCGAAAAGGATGCCACGGGCATCGCGATCGCGCTGAACCAAGCAGTCGTGCCACGCAGTCAGTGGGAGAACCGAGAGGTCACCGACGGCGACGAGATCGACATCCTCGTCGCAGTGCAGGGCGGCTAAGGCTAGCCGTTTCCCGCTCGCTCTGCTGAGCCAGCCACGAAGCCCTGGAACGACGGCACTGATACACACAAGAAGAAGGCATAGATGCTTGAAATCGCAGGTAAGAAGTTCGACTCGCACCTGATCATGGGCACTGGCGGGACGACCAGCCAGACGCTGCTCGAGAAAGCCCTGGTGGCAAGCGGTACCCAGCTGACCACCGTGGCCATGCGCCGCTTCCGGACAGGCAAGAACGCTGGCACCGCTGGAGCTCCGAACGGCGCTGCGGGAGGCGAGAGCGTCTTCGGGCTGTTGAACCGCCTGGGCATCGACGTCCTGCCGAATACCGCGGGCTGCCGGACCGCCAAAGATGCGACCCTCACCGCCCAGCTCGCCCGCGAGGCGCTGGGCACCAACTGGGTGAAGCTGGAACTCATCGCCGACGACCGCACGCTCCTGCCCGACGTGGTGGAGCTGGTGGACACCTGCGAAATGCTGGTCGCCGAAGGCTTCGAGGTGCTGGCCTACACCAGCGACGACCCCGTGGTCGCCAAGCGACTGGAGGATGCCGGAGCGGCGGCCGTGATGCCGCTGGGCTCCCCGATCGGCACCGGGCTGGGCATCCTCAACCCGCACAATATCGAACTGATCTGCGCCCGCGCCTCGGTCCCGGTGCTGCTGGACGCCGGGGTGGGCACCGCATCGGATGCCGCGCTGGCTATGGAGCTCGGCTGCAGCGGCGTGCTGCTCGCCAGCGCCGTCAACCGCTGCCAGGACCCGGTCGCTATGGCCACCGCCATGAGGCACGCGGTCGAGGCCGGCCGCCTGGCCGCTGCGGCGGGACGCATCCCGCAGCGCACCCACGCGGAAGGTGCACTGGCCAGCTCCAGCTTCGAGGGCCTGGCGTCCTGGGACGAGGACTGGGCTGAGGAGGTGCTCTAAGCGTGGCTGAAAGCACACACACTTCTTCCCCGCACACAGCGGGAACCGAGCAGGCATTCCCCGCCGGGGACTTCGTCTCCCTGCCCTACCGGGAACAACGGCGCACCGCCCGCCACCTGAACCTGCCGGGCTTCGGGCCCGCCGAACAGCAGCGGCTGCACGACGCCCGCGTGCTCGTCGTTGGGGCCGGCGGATTAGGTTGCCCCGCGATGCAGTCCCTGGCATCGGCCGGGGTGGGCACGATCGTGCTCTATGACGACGACACGGTGGACGTGACCAACCTGCACCGCCAGATCCTGTTCTCGGCCGAGGACGTCGGCCGGGCGAAGGTGGATGCGGCCACCGACGCCTTGAAGCGCATCCAGCCGGATATCCGGGTCGAGACCCACCGGCACCGCCTAGACACCGATAACATCGTCGAGGCCTTCCGGCAGGTCGATCTGGTCATTGACGGCTCCGATAACTTCGACACGAAATTCCTGGTAGCCGATGCCGCCGAAATCTCCGGCACTCCCCTGGTCTGGACCACGGTGCTGCGCTTCGCCGGGCAGATCTCGGTATTCAACTCCACCGCCAGCGGTGAGCGCGGCATCGGTCTGCGAGATCTGTTCCCAGAGAAGCCCAGCGGAGATTCGATCCCCGACTGCGCGAGCGCCGGCGTGTTGGGTGCGACCACCGCCGTGATGGGCGCGCTGGCCGCCACAGAGGCCATCAAGTGGGTCACCGGGGTCGGACAGCCGCTGCTCGGCACCGTTGTGAGCTACGACGCTCTCACAGCGCGCACCCAGAGCTTCCGCATCGCCCCCGACCCGAGCCGCCAACCAGTCGTGGCCCTGTCCCCCAGCGACGGCCCCGCGGCCTCCTCTGCCGCCTGCGCAGTCCAGTCCCCGGAGTCTTCGGAGACCACGCCGAACCAGGCCCCAGGCGACTGCCCAGCACAGGCATCGGACAACGCCGCGCTGCACGAGCTCGTCCGCACCGGCAAAGCTTTTACGGTGGACGTCCGGGAGTACCACGAAACGCTCCTCGCCCAGCCGGGATTCATCGGCGAGCAGGGCGCAGACGAGCACCTGGCGATGTCCGCGCTCGCGGATCCCGCGGGCACCCTGGACGTTGCCTCGCCTGCAGTGGCCGAGGCCTTCGCCCGCCACCAGGGCACCGACGCGGTGGTTTACTGTGCCTCCGGAGTACGCAGCCAGCACTTCGCCGAAAAATACGGGCAGGTTGCCAGCGAGTATGGAATCACGCTGCACAACCTGCCCGGAGGGGTGCGGGGCTAAACCCCGCGAGGCTCTTTCCTTAGCCGCGGACCGGCGTTTCCGCCCACCCGCGCAGCTCACCGGAAAGCGTCTCGACGCGCTCCCGCTGCTCGGCGACCCGCACACCGGCGGTGCCGCCACGGGTCGACCGGGACGCCACCGCGCCATCGATGGTGAGCACCTCGCGAACCTCCGGGGTGAGCCGAGAATCCACGGAGGCAAGCTCCTCGTCGGTGAGGTCGATGAGGTCCACGCCGCGGGACTCCGCGATACGAACGCAGGAACCCGAAGCCTCGTGAGCCTCCCGGAACGGCACGCCCTGGCGCACCATCCACTCCGCCAGATCCGTCGCGAGCGTGAAGCCCGCCGGGGCGAGCTCGCGCATGCGGTCCTCGTGGAAGGTCAGGGTGGATACCAGGCCAGTCATCGCCGGCAGCAGCAGATTGAGCTGCGCGACCGAGTCGACGATCGGCTCCTTGTCCTCCTGCAGGTCGCGGTTGTACGCCAGCGGCAGGCCCTTAAGGGTGGCCATAAGACCAGAGAGGTTACCGATCAACCGACCCGTCTTGCCGCGCACGAGCTCAGGCACGTCTGGGTTCTTCTTCTGCGGCATGATCGAGGAGCCGGTGGACCAGGAATCGGAGAGCGTGACGTAGCCGTACTCCGGGGTGCACCAGTAGATGATCTCCTCGGCCAGGCGGGACATGTCCACCGCGATCTGCGCGAGCACGAATGCTGTCTCGGAGGCGAAGTCGCGGGAGGAAGTACCGTCCAGGGAGTTATCCGCCGCGGAGTCGAAACCGAGCTCTTCGGCGATGGCCTCCGGGTCCAGCTTCAGCGAGGAACCAGCCAGCGCGCCCGAGCCATAAGGCGAGACAGCCAGGCGCTTATCCAGGTCCTGCAGGCGCTGAATATCGCGCAGCAGCGGCTGGGCGTGAGCCAACAGCGAGTGGGCCAGCAAGATCGGCTGGGCAGCCTGGGAGTGCGTCTTACCCGGCATAATCGCCTCCGGGTGAGCCTTCGCCTGGGCAGCCAGCGCGTCGATCAGCTCGGTGACCTGGACGGCGATGTCGCGGATCGCGTCGCGGATCCACATGCGGAACATCGCAGCCACCTGGTCATTGCGGGAACGTCCCGCGCGCAGGCGACCGCCGACCTCCGGGCCGACCCGGTCAATCAGGCCGCGCTCCATCGCGCCGTGGACGTCCTCGTCGGAGGGTGCGGGGACGAAGGAACCATCCGCGACGTCCCGACCCAACTGGTCCAGCCCGTTCAGCATGGTCTCCAGGTCGGCGTCGGAGAGGAGCCCGGCCCGATTCAGCACCTTCGCGTGCGCCTTCGAGGCGAGCACGTCATAGGGGGCGAGCACCCAGTCGAAGTGGGTGGACACAGACAGCGCGAACATGGCCTCCGAAGGGCCGCCGGAAAAGCGGCCGCCCCAGAGCGCGCCCTCGTTCGTGCCGTGCTTGTCCAGCGCACCGGGGTTGGACGCACCGTGATCTGCCATTGAAGGATTCCTCTCCGTGAGTGACGTCGTGAAAGAAAGTCGGTCTTAAAGAAACTAACGGCGGGCAGCCCCACGAACGGGACCGCCCGCCAGGAAGGGGCTATTACAGGATGCCCATATCGCGCTTAGCGGCGATCTTGGAGGACAGGCCGTGCAGCTCCACGAAGCCCTTGGCCAGGGACTGGTCGAAGCTATCGCCCTCGTCGTAGGTGGCCAGGTTGAAGTCGTAGAGGGAGTGGTCGGAACGGCGGCCGTTGATGATGATGTTGCCGGCGTGCAGTACCAGGCGGATGTCGCCGGTGACGTGCTCCTGGGACTCCTCGATGAAGGCGTCCAGGGAGCGCTTCAGCGGGGAGAACCACAGGCCGTCGTAGACCAGGTCGGACCACTCGGCGTCGATGCCGCGCTTGTAACGAGCCAGCTCGCGCTCGACGGTGACGGCCTCCATGGCCTCGTGAGCGCGGATGAGGGTCATCGCGCCCGGAGCCTCGTAGATCTCGCGGGACTTGATGCCCACCAGGCGGTCCTCGACCATGTCCAGGCGGCCCACGCCCTGCGCACCAGCGCGGCGGTTGAGCTCCTCGATGACCTCCAGGACGGTGACCTTGCGGCCGTCGATGGCCACCGGCACGCCGGACTCGAAGGAGATGATGACCTCATCCGGGGCCTGGCCCAGGGCCGGGTCCTCGGTGTAGGCGTAGACGTCCTTGGTCGGGGCGTTCCACAGGTCCTCCAGATAGCCGGTCTCAACCGCGCGGCCCCAGACGTTCTGGTCGATGGAGAACGGGGAGGACTTGGACTGCTCGATCGGGATGTCGTTTTCCTCGGCGAAGGCGATGGCCTTGTCGCGGGTCCAGGCGTAGTCGCGGGCCGGGGCGATGATCTCCAGCTCCGGTGCGGTGTTGGCGAAGCCAACCTCGAAACGGACCTGGTCGTTGCCCTTACCGGTGCAGCCGTGGGCGACGGCAGTGCCGTTGTGCTCCTTGGCAGCCTCGGCCATGTGCTTGACGATCAGCGGGCGGGAGATCGCGGAGACCAGCGGGTACTCCTTCATGTACAGACCGTTGGCCTTGATGGTCGGCAGGCAGTAGTCGTTGGCGAACTCGTCGCGGGCGTCCACGACGATGGACTCCACAGCGCCGGCGCCGAGCGCGCGCTGGCGGACGGTCTCCATGTCCTCGCCACCCTGGCCCAGGTCGATGGACACGGCGATGACCTCAGCGTTGCGCTCCTTGGCGATCCAGCTGATGGCGACGGTGGTGTCCAGGCCACCGGAGTATGCGAGTACGACGCGATCCTTCATTGAGGTTTCCTTTCCCCGTTTTCTGTTCTTCTTTTAAAGATTCTAGTTGTTCAGATTTTTTGTTGAGCATCCGGCGCGGGCTAGTGGCGTCCATTCTGGATGGCCGCTTGCCCACCGGATCGCTGGCACGGTTCCTAACCGCGGGCCAACTCCGCGAAATACTCCGCAACCTGGGCCCCGCTGTGCCCCTCGCGGGCGAGCACAAAGACCGTGTCATCACCCGCGATGGTACCCACCGTCTGCGGCAGTTCCGAGCGGTCGAGGACGCTGGCCAGGTACTGAGCAGCCCCCGGCGGGGTGCGCAGCACCGCGATGTTGCCGGAATCGTCGTGGGCGACCAGCAGCTCGGAGAGCACCCGGCGCAGGTGCGCGGGCCCGTCCCCCACCATGGCTTCGGCCAGGGTGTAGTGGGATTTGCCGTCGGTGCGCACCTTGCGGGCTCCCAGGTCCACGAGGTCCCGGGAGAGCGTGGCCTGCGTGATCTCGATATCCATGGTGTGCAGGATGTCGAGCAGCTCGCGCTGGTTCGCCACCCGGTGCTGGTCGATCACCCGCGCGATGGCTGCCTGCCGGGCAGATTTCGACGGCGCGGTCGACCGGTCTAACGGAGCAGCCATACCATCAGCGCCTTTTGCGCGTGCAGGCGGTTTTCGGCCTCGTCGAAGACCACCGACTGCTCGCCGTCGATAACCTCGGCGGTGACCTCGTTGCCGCGGTAGGCGGGCAGGCAGTGCAGGAAGATCGCGTCCTCCTTCGCCTCCGCCATGAGCTCCTCGTTGACCTGGTAGGCGCGCAGGGCGCTGCGGTCGACGTTCGGGTCCTGGCCCATGGACACCCACGTGTCCGTGATGACGACGTCGGCGTCCGCGGCGGTGACCTCATCCGTCACGGTGACGGTGGCTCCGGTCTCCGCGGCCCGCTTCTTCGCCCGCTCCACGAACTCCGCCTCTGGCTGGAAGCCCTCCGGGGCGCAGATCGTGATGTCGATGCCTGCGGTGGCGAAGCCGAGCATGTAGCTGTTGGCCATGTTGTTGGCGCCGTCGCCGAAGTAGATGGCCTTCAACCCGGCCAGCTCTCCCTTCTTCTCCCGGATGGTCTGCAGGTCCGCGAGGATCTGGCAGGGGTGGAAATCATCGGAAAGGGAGTTGATGATCGGCACCGTCGCGGTCTCGGCCATCTCCGCGAGGTTGCTGTGCGCACCGGTGCGCCACACGATCATGCTGGCGAACCGGGAGAGCACCGCACCGGTGTCCTGGAAAGTCTCCCCCTTACCCATCTGGGAGCTACCGGAGTCCACGACGATCGGGCTGCCGCCCAGCTCGGTGATCCCGGCGCTGAAGGAGAAGCGGGTGCGGGTGGAGGTCTTATCGAACAGCACCGCCACGGACTGGCGTTCCAGGATGTTGCGGAAGGGGTTGCCGTAGCGGTCGGCCTTCACCTTCTCCGCCAGGTCCAGGATCTGCGCCTGTTCGGCCGGGGTGAGGTCGTCGTCCGCCAGCATGTGGCGCAGGGGCGTGGTGTTCTTTTCTGCGAGGGTCATTTCTAGCTTTCTGTGGTCGACGTCTCGGTTGGGTTCGGTAGGTCGTCGAGCATCGCGGTGATCTTCGACGCTGCCTCATCGGCCTCGGCGGAGCTCAGGTTCAGCGGCGGCACGATGCGCAGCACCTCCGGCGAGGGCTTGTTCAGCAGGATTCCGTAGTTCGCGGGGTCGAGCTCGCACGGGGTGTCCAGAACGACGCCCAGCATCAAGCCGCGGCCGCGGATCTCGGTGACCCGCGGGTGGTCCTGCAGGGCAGCGACCAGCTGCGCCCCGACCTGTCGCACGTTCTCCAGCAGGTTCTGTTCCTTGATCTCATCGATCACGGCATTAGCCGCGGCGCAGACCACCGGGTTGCCGCCGAAGGTGGTGCCGTGCATGCCCTTGGCCAGCAGCTGGGCCCGGGGCATGGCCAGGCAGGCGCCGATCGGCAGCCCGCCACCCAGGCCCTTGGCCATGGTGATGACGTCCGGAACAACGCCGGAACCATCGGACTGGAAACCAAACCACGCACCGGTGCGCCCCATGCCCGCCTGGACCTCGTCGACGACGAGGAGGATCCCGCGCTCGTCGCAGATGCGACGCAGCCCGGCGAGGAAGCCCTCCGGGGCGGGGATCACACCGGTCTCGCCCTGGATGGCCTCCAGGATGATGGCGGCGGTGTTCTCGTCGGCCATGGCGTCGACGGCGTCGAGGTCGCCGTAGGGGTAGTACTCCACGCCCGCTGGCATCGGTTCGAAGGGCTTGCGCTTATCCGGCTGGCCGGTCAGCGCCAGGGACCCCATCGTGCGCCCGTGGAAGCCCCGCTCGGCGGCCAGGATCTTCGGCCGCCCAGTCGCGCGCGCGATCTTGAACGCGGCCTCGTTGGCCTCGGCGCCGGAGTTGCAGAAGAACACGCGGGCGTCCGCAGCCTCCTCGGTACCGACCAGGGAGGTCACCTTCTCCGCGAGCTCAATGACCTGCGGGTGGGCAAAGACGTTCGAGGTGTGCCCCAGGGTCTGCAGCTGGGTGGTCACGGCCTCGACGATCGCGGGGTGGGCGTGCCCCAGGGCGTTGACCGCGATGCCGGAGAGCAGGTCGAGGTACTTCTTCCCCTCGCTGTCCCAGACGTAGCTGCCCTGGCCCTTGACGAGGTTCAGCGCCGGGGTGCCGTAGGTGTCCATCAGCGTGTGCTGCCAGCGGTCCTGCCAGGTGGCTTCCGTGGCGGGAGTGGCTTGAGATTCAGTGTTGCTCATCGCCTTGATCCTTCGGGGTTGTGCGTCGGAAGTTTCTTGCTGCTGGGTTTTAGTGCTCGTAGGACTCGGCGGCGATCATCGTGCCGATACCGCCTTCGGTCATCAGCTCGAGGATCACCGAGTGCGGCACACGCCCATCGATGACGTGGGCGGCCTTCGCACCGTTGCGGATGGCGTCCAGGCAGGCGGTCATCTTCGGGATCATGCCGCTATCCAGGGTCGGGAGGAGCTCCTCCAGCTCCTCCGGGGTCAGGCTGGAGACCAGCGAATCCCGGTTCGGCCAGTCCGTGTAGAGGCCCGGCACGTTGGTGAGCATGACGAGACGCTCGGCGTCCAGGGCCCCCGCCAGCGCACCAGCGGCGGTGTCGGCATTGATGTTGTAGACCAGGCCGTCGTCGTCCGGGGCGATCGTGGAAACCACCGGGATGCGGCCGGCATCGATGAGGTCGAACAGGCTGGTGGGGTCGACGTCGGTGATGTTGCCGACCCGGCCGATGTCCACCAGTTCCCCGTCGATCTCAGGCTGGAACTTCTCGGCGGTGAACAGCCCGGCGTCCTCGCCGGAGGCGCCCACCGCGTAGGGGCCGTGCTCGTTGATGAGCCCGACCAGCTCGCGACCGACCTTGCCGAAGAGCACCATGCGCACGTACTCCATGACCTCCGGCGAGGTCACGCGGAAGCCGCCGCGGAACTCCCCTTCCAGGCCGACCTTGTCGAGCATCGTGTTGATCTGTGGCCCGCCGCCGTGCACGACGACGGGGCGCGCGCCGACCGCGCGGAGGAAGACCATGTCGGCGGCGAAGGCACGCTTGAGCTCGTCGTCGATCATGGCGTTGCCGCCGTACTTCACCACCACGATCTTGTCGCGGTAGTGCAGCAGCCACGGCAGGGCCTCGGCCAGCACGTGGGAGCGCTGCGACGGGGTCAGCCCGCTGGTGCAGGAGGAGTCGTGAATCTTCGGCATGGTGAATCCTTGGGTTACCGCTGGCGCTTAGCTGGAGTACTCGGAGTTGATCTCGACGTAGGAGTAGGACAGGTCGGTGGTCCAGACGGTGGCCTTGCCGTCGCCGCTGGCGAGGTTGACCTCGACGTCGATGTCCTCACCGCTGAGGTCCACCTCGCGGGCGTTCGGGGTTCCGGCAGCGTCGACGCAGACGTCGTGGCCGTTGAAGGACACGCGAATCTTCGTCGGGTCCATGGTCACCGGGGCCATGCCGACGGCGGCGAGCACGCGTCCCCAGTTCGGGTCGGAGCCGAACATCGCGCACTTGAAGAGGTTGTCGCGGCCGATGACGCGAGCGGCGGCCTTGGCCTCCTCGTCGGTGGCGGCGCCGGTGACGGTGATCGCAACCTTCTTGGTCACGCCCTCGGCATCACCCTGCAGCTGACGGGTGAGGTCCAGGCACACCTCGTGGACCGCGCGGGCGAACTCGGCGGCGTCCGGTTCCACACCGGAGGCGCCGTTGGCCAACATGATGAGGGTGTCGTTGGTGGAGGTGGAGCCGTCAACGTCGATGCAGTCGAAGGTGACCCCGCTGGCCGCCCCCAGCGCCTCCTGGGCGGCCTCTGCGCTGGGCAGCTTGGCGTCGGTGGTGAGGAAAACCAGCATCGTGGCCAGGGATGGGGCCATCATGCCCACGCCCTTGGCCATCGCGCCGATGCTCCAGCCCTCGCCCTCGTAGACCGCCTGCTTGATGACGGTATCCGTGGTCATGATCGCCTCGGCGGCCTTGGTGCCGGCCTCGAGGTCGGTGGAGAGCTCGGAGGCCAGCGCCCCGACTCCCGCCTCGATCTTGTCCATCGGCAGCAGGTCGCCGATCAGGCCGGTGGAGCATACGGCCACGTCCGCGGCGTCGATGCCGAGCGCGCTGCCGACGAGTTCCCCGGTGCGCTTCGCGTCCGCGATGCCCTGCTCCCCCGTGCAGGCATTCGCGTTGCCGGCATTGATGACGGCGGCGCGGAAGGTTCCGTTGTGCAGCGACTTGGTCAGCTGGACGGGCGCGGCCTTGATCTGGTTACGGGTGAACAACGCGGCGGCGTGGTAGTCGGGGCCGTCGTTGACCAGGAGGGCCATGTCCGGGTTGCCGGAGGGCTTGATGCCCGCGGTGACGCCGGCGGCGCGGAAGCCAGCCGGGGCGGTGACTCCGGTGCGCTGACCGGCTTGTGGGTTGTGGTGTTCAGGCTGGGTGCTCACTGCGTGCTCTTCTTCTATTTCTTCGAGGGGTTGTTGCGGTGGGTGTGTTGTTCGGCGTGTGGAACGGCGCTGTGTTACGACGGCGCTGTATTAAGACGCTGCTGCGTTAGGTTGTCGCTGAGTTAGGTCGCGGCGATGGTCGGCAGGCCTGCGGTCTCGTC
Source organism: Corynebacterium sp. UMB9976 (assembly GCF_030212265.1). Classification (NCBI taxonomy): domain Bacteria; kingdom Bacillati; phylum Actinomycetota; class Actinomycetes; order Mycobacteriales; family Corynebacteriaceae; genus Corynebacterium; species Corynebacterium sp. UMB9976. The sequence goes on along the minus strand of NZ_JASODY010000018.1, from coordinate 18,633 downwards.
CCAACCGTTCATCAGGTTGAGGCACTGGACGGCAGCGCCCGCGGTGCCCTTGGTCAGGTTGTCGATCGCGGAGGTGGCGACGATCATGCCGTCGTCCACGGCGACCTGCAGATGAACCATGTTGGTACCGGCGACGTGGCGGGTCTCTGGCTGCTGGCCTTCCGGCAGGAGGTGCAGGAAGGGCTCGGATGCGCAGAAGTCCTCGTAGGCGCGTCGGACGTCGGCGGCGCTACCGCGGGCCGGTGCGGTGACGGTCGTGAGGATGCCGCGCACGAGCGGTGCTAGGACGGGGGTGAAGGTGACGTGGACGTCGTCGCCCTGGTCGCCACCCGGGACGAGCTCGAGGAGGTTCTGCTTGATCTCCGGGGCGTGCCGGTGGGTCATCACACCGTAGGCGCGGAGGTTCTGCATGGTCTCGGCACCGAGCAGGGCCACGCTGGGCTTCTTACCCGCCCCCGAGACGCCGGTGACGGAAACAACGGAGACCTGTGGGGCCATCATGCCGGCGGCGATGCCGGGCATAGCGGCGATGGTCGCGCCGGTTGGGAAGCAACCGGGAGCGGCGACGCGGTTGGCAGCGGCGATCTCCTCGCGGTGGCCGGGCATCTCGGGGATGCCATAGGTCCAGCTTCCGGCGTGCGGGGTGCCGTAGTAGCGCTCCCACAGGTCCTCGTTGCGCAGCCGGTAGTCCGCACCGCAGTCCACGATCTTCATGTCCTCTGGCAGCCCCTGCTCCACGAGGGTGGCAGAGACGCCGTGCGGGAGAGCGAGGATCGCCATGTCGTGTTCGGCGAGCAGCTCCGGGATGGTCTCCTGGAGGGTGCGGTCCGCCAAGGGGGTCAGTGCCGGGGCGAGTTCCCCGAAGTTCTGGCCGGCGTTGGAGCCCCCGGTGAGGGCTCCGATCTCGAAGTCCACGCCGTATCCCGGGTGGTTGAGCAGCAGGCGGAGAGCTTCCCCGCCTGCGTAACCGCTGGCTCCTGCGACTGCAATCTTCTTCATTCTTTAATTATGCGCCCGATCACAGAAAAATGCAATATATACACGCTTATGCAAAATATGCAGCCCGCGATGGTGGTCCTCGCGGGCTGCATAAGGGGTGTGTTCTAGAGGTCCGCTCCCCTCAGAGCACGGCCGCGCCCTAAGAACGCAGCTGCACATTAGGAGCGAAGCTGTGTCCTAGCAGCGAAGCTGTGCCTTAGGAGCGAAGCTGTGCCTTAAGAGCGAAGCTCAGCACCCAGTTTCGCCGTGGCGGCGTCGATGGCCGCACGGCGACCCTCCGATGCCTCATCCTCGGTCAGCGTGCGGTCCGTCGCGCGGAAGCTCAGGGAGAAAGTCAGCGAACGCTTGCCCTGGCCGAGCGAATCCGACTCGTAAATGTCGAACAGGCGGATGCTCTCCAGCAGCTCGCCGGCGCCCTCCTGCAGCACCTTCTGCACCTCGGCGACCGGCAGATCCTCGTCAACCACGAGGGCCACGTCCTGGTAGACCGGCGGGAAGGCAGACACCTTGGGCTGCGGGAAGCGCTCCTCCACCGGGAGCGCGTCCAGGTCGATCTCGAGCGCGATGCTCCGGGCCGGGATGTTGGCGCGCTCGCAGACCTGCGGGTGCAGCTCGCCCGCGTGCCCCACCACGGTGCCGTCGACCAGGATCTCCGCACAGCGGCCCGGGTGCCACGGCAGGAACTCGGCGTTGCGGAACTCCACGTCCACACCAGCCGCACGCCCGATCAGGCGGGCTGCCTCGAAGGCGTCCTGAGCCTCGAAGTTCTCCGCGCCACCCCACGGGCCCTGCAGAGCGCGCTGGCCGGCGGCGACCATCGCCACGTAGAGCGGCTGCTCCGGCAGGGTCTGAGCCAGCTCGTCCAGCTCCGCCTCGGACGGGCGCTGGGTCACAGCGGGCATCGGGGTCGGCTTGCGCCCGCTTTCCGGCAGGCGGGGCAGGGAAACCTGCTCCACGCCGAACAGGGCGACGTCCTTCTGACCACGCGCGGAGTTGCGGCGCAGGGCGTCGATCATGGACGGCAGCAGCGTGGTGCCCAGAGAAGCGTGATCGGACTCCAGCGGGTTCTGGACCTTCACCACGTTGCGGCGCGGATCGTCCTCCGCCAGGCCCCACTCGTCGAAGACATTGTTGGCGATGAACGGCGTCGGCAGGATCTCCGCGAAGCCATTCCAAGCCATCGCGTGGCCGATGCGGCGGCGCAGGCGCTGGCGTGGCGTCAGGCCACGACCGACCGGTGCGTGCGGCAGGACCGATGGGATGTTCTCCAGCCCCTCGAGGCGGAGCACCTCCTCCACCAGGTCAGCCGGGATGGTCAGGTCCGGGCGCCAGGTCGGCGGGGTGACCTCGATCTGGCGGGCACCCTGGCCGTCGCGCAGGCCGGTCTCGCGGACGGTGCAACCCACCTCGCGGAGGCGACCGATCGTGGTGCCGTCCGGGTAGATCATGCCCGCAACCTTGCCCGGACGGTTGGTGTGCATCTGGATCGTCGACATGCTCGGCACCTCGCCGACCATGGTGCGGCCGTGTACCACCTTGCCGCCAGCGATGCGGACGAGCAGCGAGACCGCGAAGTCCAGGGCATTGCCGATGATCGCGGCGTCGGTGCCACGCTCGAAGCGGCGGGAGGACTCAGAGGAGAGCTTGTGGCGGCGGCAGGTGCGGGCCACGGTGAGCTCGTCCCAGTGAGCAGCCTCGAAGAGCACATCGACAGTCTCATCGGAGATCTCGGAGGTGCTGCCGCCCATCACACCGGCCAGGGACTGGATGCCAGAGTCGTCGGAGATGACGACGTCCTCGCTGGACAGGGTCCGCTCCACACCGTCCAGGGTGGTCAGAGTGTCGCCCTCGGAGGCGCGGTGCACCCGCAGGTTGCCGGTGATCTTGCCAGCGTCGAAGGCGTGCATCGGCTGGCCGAGCAGCATCATGACGTAATTCGTGACGTCCGTGGCGGCATTGACCGGGCGCTGGCCGCAGAGCATCAGCTCGCGCTGCAGCCACAGCGGGGATTCGGCGGTCGGGTCAATGCCCTCGACCTTGCGGATACCGAAGAGGGAGCACTTCGCATCCTCCTCGACCTCCAGGGAAAGGATGTCTTCCTTGATGCCCGGGATGCCGGCGAAGAGGTCGTCGTCGAGAGCGGCAGCCGCTGGATCGAGCGCCGGGTCGCGGTACTGCAGCTCGAAGGAGGACGCCAGCTCGCGGGCCAGGCCGCGGGCGGACAGCGCATAGCCACGGTCCGGGGTGACGTTGACCTCAAAGACCGTGTCATCCAGGCCCAGCAGGCCACGGGCGTCGTCGCCGACGGCGAGACAGTTGGCCTTGATCTCCTCCTCGGAGACGGTGATGATGCCGGGGCTGGTGCCGTCGTAGAGGCCGAGCTCAGAGGCGGAGCACATCATGCCCTCGGAGATCTTGCCGTAGGTCTTGCGCGCGGAGATCTCGAACGGGCCAGGCAGCACGGTGCCCGGCAGGGCGACGATCACGTAGTCGCCCTCGGCGAAGTTGCGGGCACCACAAATGATGTTCTGTGGCTCGCCGGTGCCGTTGGCCTCGCCGACGGCGATCTCGCAGTAGCGGATCGGCTTCTTAAAGCCCTCCAGCTCCTCGATGTTGCTCACCCTGCCGATGACGAGTGGCCCCTCGGTCTTCGGGAGGCGCTCGTAGCCCTCCGTCTCGAAGCCGACGCGGACGAAACCTGCGTCGAGTTCCTCGGAGTCCACAGACCAGCTAGGGTTCGCGGTCTGCAGGATCCGGGTGAGCCAGTTCTGAGAAATCAACATGTGCTTGAAAAGGTCCTTTTGCCAGAAGAGTTGTGGAGCGGAGGTTGTTGTGGCGGCGGGGTACTGCGGGGCTTAGCCGCGGACCCCGAATGGCAGGGTGAAACGGACGTCGCCTTCCACCATGTCGCGCATGTCAGGCAGACCGTTGCGGAACTGCAGGGTGCGCTCGATGCCCATGCCGAAGGCAAAACCCGAGTACTCCTCCGGGTCGATTCCCGCGGCGATGAGGACGTTGGGGTTGACCATGCCGCAGCCACCCCACTCGATCCAACCGGCGCCGCCCTTCTTGTCCTCGAACCAGACGTCAACCTCGGCGGAAGGCTCGGTGAACGGGAAGTAGTTCGGGCGGATACGGGTCTTGGTGTTCGGGCCAAACAGGGACTTCGCGAGGTGGTCCAGGGTGCCCTTGAGGTGAGCCATCGTCAGGCCCTTATCCACGGCCAGCCCCTCGACCTGGTGGAAGACCGGGGTGTGGGTGGCGTCCAGCTCGTCGGTGCGGAACACGCGCCCCGGGCAGGCGATGTAGATCGGCACCTCGCGGGAGAGCATGGTGCGCATCTGCACCGGGGAGGTGTGGGTGCGCAGCACCTGGCGGGAGCCCTGCGGTGCAATGTGGAACGTGTCCTGAAGGGTGCGGGCCGGGTGGTCCGGGATGAAGTTCAGGGAGTCGAAGTTGAAGTACTCCGCCTCGACCTCCGGGCCGTCGGCGATCTCCCAGCCCATGCCGACGAAGATGTCCGCGATCTGCTCGTTAAGGATGGTGATCGGGTGCTGGGCCCCAACCTGGCCGCGGGTGGTGGGCTGGGTGACGTCAATGCGCTCGGCGCGCAGCGCCTCCTGGTTGCGCTTCTCCTCCAGCTCGGCCTTCACCTGAGCGAAGAGCTTCTCGACGCGGCCACGTGCCATGTTGACGATGCGGCCGGCATCCTTGCGCTGGTCCTTCGGTAGGGAGCCGAGGGAGCGGCGAGCGGCGGGGATCGGAGCGTCGTCGCCGAGGTGGGCACGGCGGGCCTCGGCGAGTTCCTCGAGGTTGGTCGCGGAGGTAAAGGCCTTCTCGGCGGCTTCGGCCGCAGCCCCCATCGACTCTTCAGAGATTTCTACAGCAGCCTCAGGCGACACTGGGGATTCCGACAACGGGGGCTCCTCGCAACACGTAACAACGACTATTTCAGGCTATAGCTTAGCAATCTGTGCTTTGGAGGATTCGTAAAGGCACACACTTGCCGCCGTGGCGAGATTCAGCGATTCCGCCTGCCCGCGCATCGGGATACTCACGCGGATATCAGCGAGGTCCAGCCAGTCCCCCAGCCCGTGCGCCTCGTTGCCAAACAGCCACGCGGTGGGCTGGGCGAGCATGCCATTGGCGGGATCGGCCGCCTCGTGGAGGGTGACGTCCCCGTCCGCTGCGGTAGCGAGGATCTGAAACTCCGCCTCGTGGAGCTTGTCCACGACCTCCACGACCGAGGTGTTGCGGGCGACCGGGAGGTTGAACAGGCTTCCGGCGGAGGCGCGCACCGCCTTGCCGCCCTGCGGATCCACGGTGTTTCCGGCGAAGAGCACTCCCCCGGCGCCGAAGGCATCGGCCACCCGGATGATGGTTCCCGCGTTCCCGGGTTCATTCGTTTCGACGGGGACGGCGATCAGCGGGCTGTTCTTGACGGCGCTGGTGATGAGGGCGTCGTCGTCCACCATCTGGCTCGCGCAGAGGGCGAACAGGCCGGTGTGGGTGACCGTCTCGGAGAGGTGGTCGGCGGCACGTTCGGTGATGAGGTGGACATGGGTGCCGGTGACGTCCTGGAGGAAAGGGAAACGCTCCCACGCAGCCTCGGTGACGTACAGGTCGAGGACCTCGCCGCGCGCGAGAGCTGCGGTGACCGCGTTCTCCCCCTCGGCGAGGAAGCGACCGGTCTTGCGCCGGGTGGCGGCTCGGTGCAGCTTGGCGGCGTTGACGATGCGGGGCGTGCGTTCGGTGAACATCTCCATGGCTTCACAGCCTAGTCGGGTTGTTGCGAGGCGATGACTGTGGTGCCCCGCTGCCCGCCTCTCCCCTGTTCGGGAGCTCCACCACCACGCACCCAGCTCGCTTTGCACGCACGGTAGCCCATGAAGACATGAAAAAACCGCCCCGACGCGGAGCGCGTCGAAGGCGGTGGGAGGCTGAACGCCTCGGCTGGCTTTAGGAAGCCGCCGGTGCGTTGACGTCCTCCGGCAGAGCAGCCTTAGCAGCCTCGCACAGTGCGGTGAAGGCAGCGGCGTCGGAGACAGCCAGCTCGGCCAGGACCTTGCGGTCGACCTCGATCTCGGCCAGCTTCAGGCCCTGGATCAGGCGGTTGTAGGTCATGTCGTTCTGACGAGCAGCGGCGTTGATGCGCTGGATCCACAGCTTGCGGAACTCACCCTTGCGGGCGCGACGGTCGCGGAAGGCGTAGGTCTTGGAGTGGAGCATCTGCTCCTTCGCCTTGCGGTACAGGCGGGAGCGCTGGCCCCGGTAGCCCTTCGCGGAATTCAGTACTTCGCGACGCTTCTTCTTTGCGTTCACAGAGCGCTTGACACGTGCCACGGTGATACGTCCTTTACTTCAGGTTGTTCTTTAGTATTTCGAGAAAAGGGGGAGGCTTAAGGTAATTAAGCCTTGCCCAGCAGGCGCTTCATGCGCTTGTTGTCGGCTGCGGACACGTCGGTGGTGCCCTTCAGGCGGCGGGTGCGGGTGGACGGCTTGCCCTCAAGAAGGTGGCGGCGGTAGGCGCGCTCGCGACGGAGCTTGCCGGAACCGGTGACCTTGATGCGCTTAGCGGTACCCTTGTGCGTCTTCTGCTTCATTGGTGAAAATCCTCTAGCAACGTTTGTGAACTACTGAGACTACTTCTTGCCCTTGTTGCGGACGGGGCCGAGAACCATCGTCATGTTGCGACCGTCCTGCTTCGGACGGGACTCAACCTGACCGACTTCCTCAACGTCAGCGGCAAGACGCTCCAGGAGGCGGAAGCCCAGCTCGGGGCGGGACTGCTCGCGACCACGGAACATGATCGTGACCTTGACCTTCGAGCCCTTCTCCAGGAAACGAACGACGTTGCCCTTCTTGGTCTCGTAGTCGTGGTCATCGATCTTCGGGCGGAACTTCTGCTCCTTGACCACAGTCTGCTGCTGATTACGTCGAGCCTCGCGAGCCTTCTGAGCTTGTTCGTACTTGAACTTGCCGTAGTCCATGATCTTGGCCACGGGCGGCTTGGCGTTCGGCGCGACCTCTACAAGATCGAGGTCTGCTTCATAGGCCAGCTTGCGAGCATCGTCCGTCTTGACAATGCCGACCTGTTCTCCGTTGGGACCGACGAGTCGGACCTCGGGGACTCGAATTCGGTCGTTGATGCGAGCTTCAGCGCTGATGTGAACTCCTCAGTAGCAGTAGTAAGTGATCTTTACCGCAACTGCTTGTGAAGCCCTGAAAAATCCCCCGCGCCGGAGCGCCCAAATGAAAGCCCCTTCAATCATGTGGAAGAGGCTGCGAGCATAAAGCTTCGCTTTGGACCCGAGCCCAGCCAGTGACGGCGGTCTAAGGTGGGAGAAAAAGAACTCCACTTGCAGCTTGTCGACACACGACAAGCGGTAGTGCTCATGAATATAGCACGCAGATCTTAGGCGGGCAACATGGGCGCGAGGTATGTCGCGGTATGGGAGCCGTCGACCTTCGCCACATCCTCCGGGGTCCCCTGGGCCACGACCGTGCCGCCACCCGAGCCACCCTCCGGACCCATGTCGATGATCCAGTCCGCGGACTTGATGACATCCAGGTTGTGCTCGATGATCAGCACCGTATTGCCCTTGTCCACCAGTCCCTGCAGGACCAGCATGAGCTTGCGAATGTCCTCAAAGTGCAGGCCAGTGGTCGGCTCGTCGAGGATGTAGATCGTCCGCCCGTTGGAGCGCTTCTGCAGCTCGGCTGCGAGCTTCACGCGCTGCGCCTCACCGCCAGACAGCGTGGTGGCCGCCTGGCCGAGGCGCACGTAGCCCAACCCAACATCCACGAGCGTGTTCAGGTAACGCGCGATCGCCGTGATCGGCTCGAAGAACTCCGCGGCCTCGGAGATCGGCATGTCGAGCACCTCGGCGATGTTCTTGCCCTTGTACTTCACCTCGAGCGTCTCGCGGTTGTACCGGGCACCGTCGCAGACCTCGCAGGGCACGTACACATCCGGAAGGAAGTTCATCTCAATCTTCAGCGTGCCGTCGCCGCGGCAGGCTTCGCAGCGCCCGCCCTTGACATTGAAGCTGAAACGCCCGGCCGTGTAGCCGCGCACCTTCGCCTCGGTGGTCTCCGCGAAGAGCTTGCGCACCCGGTCGAAGACACCGGTGTACGTCGCCGGGTTGGAGCGCGGGGTGCGCCCGATCGGGCTCTGGTCAACCTGCACGAGCTTGTCCAGCTGATCCAGGCCACTGACCTTCTTGTGGCGCCCCGGCACCAGGCGGGCACCGTTGAGCTGATTAGCCAGCGACCGCGCCAGAATGCCGTTGACGAGGGAAGATTTGCCCGAACCCGACACGCCGGTGATGCAGGTCATCACACCGAGCGGGATCGACACGTCCACCTTCTTGAGGTTATTTTCCTGCGCCCCGTGGATCGTCAGCATCCGCTCACTATCGATCTCGCGGCGGGACTCCGGTACCGCCAGTACCCGGCGCCCGGCGAGGTAATCGCCGGTCAGCGAATCCTCGGCATCAGTGATGCCCTTCGGTTCGCCGGAATACACGATATGCCCGCCGTACTCGCCGGCATTCGGGCCGATATCCACCAGCCAGTCCGCCGCACGGATCGTGTCCTCGTCGTGCTCGACGACGATCAGGGTGTTACCCAGGTCGCGGAGGTTCTCCAGGGTCGTAATCAGCCGGGCATTATCCCGCTGATGCAGACCAATCGACGGCTCGTCCAACACGTAAAGCACGCCGGCCAGACCCGCACCGATCTGGGTCGCCAGGCGAATGCGCTGCGCCTCGCCACCGGAGAGTGTGCCCGCCGAACGGGACAGGGCCAGGTAGTCCAGGCCGACGTCCAGCAGGAACTTCAGCCGCGCCTGTGTCTCGCGCAGCACCGCACCGGCGATCATCTCCTGTCGCTTGTTCAGCGTGAGGTTATCCAGGAACTCGCTCGCCTCGGCGATGGAGAGGTCGGATACGCCCGCGATGGACAGCTCCTTCTCCCCCGAGGCGATGGTCACGGCCAACACCTCCGGCTTCAGTCGCGCCCCCTTACACGTCGGGCACGCCACCTCGCGCATGTAGCTGCGGTAGCGCTCCTTGGACCAGTCGGAGTCGGTCTGGTCGAGCTTGCGCTTCAGGAAGGGCATCACGCCCTCGAAGGGTGCGTTGTACCGGCGCTGGCGGCCGTAGCGGTTCTTGTAGCTCACGCTGATCGGGGTGGGGTGCCCCTTTAAGACGGCCTTCTGTTCGGCCTTCGTCAGCTCCGACCACGGGGTGCTCGGGTCGATGTTCAGCTCCTTGGACAGCGCGGTGATGAGCTTGTCGAAGTAGCGCGCGTTCGGGCTGGAGGTCCACGGCGCGATGGCGTTGTTCAGCGGGGCATCCTCGTCCGGGATGACGAGCATCTCGTCGACCTCGAGCTTGGTGCCCAGGCCGTCGCAGGCCGGGCAGGCACCAAATGGAGAGTTGAAGGAGAAGGCGCGCGGCTCGAGCTCGTCGAGCTGCAGGGCGTGGCCGTTGGGGCAGGCCATCTTTTCGGAGAAGCGGCGCTGCCGGTTCGGATCATCCTCGTCGAGGCCGACGAATTCGATGACGACGACGCCGTCCGCGCGGCGCAGTGCCGTCTCGACGGAGTCGGTGAGTCGCTGCTTCTGGCTTTCCTTCACCTGGAGGCGGTCGATGACGACGTCGATGTCGTGCTTGACCTGCTTCTCCAGCTGCGGTGGGTCAGTCAGGCGGTGGACCTCGCCGTCGACCCGGACGCGGGCGTAACCTTCCGCAGCGAGTTCCTCGAAGAGGTCGACGAATTCGCCCTTGCGGGTGCGCACGACCGGCGCGAGGACCTGGAACTTGGTGCCGGCCTCCATGGCCATGATCTGGTCCACGATTTCCTGCGGGGTCTGCCGCTGGATCACCTCGCCGCACTTCGGGCAGTGCGGGGTTCCGGTGCGGGCGAAGAGCAGGCGCAGGTAGTCGAAGATCTCGGTCACGGTGCCGACCGTGGACCGCGGGTTGTGGTTCGTCGACTTCTGGTCGATGGAGACCGCCGGCGAGAGGCCTTCGATGAAATCGACATCCGGCTTGTCGAGGCGACCGAGGAACATGCGGGCATAGGAGCTGAGGGACTCGACGTAGCGCCGTTGCCCCTCAGCGAAGATGGTGTCGAAGGCCAGCGACGACTTCCCGGAACCGGACAGTCCCGTGAAGACGATCATTTTGTCCCTCGGCAGCTCGAGGTCCACCCCCTTGAGGTTGTGCTCGCGTGCACCGCGGACCAAAAGCTTCTCTGCCACTCGTCCTCCTGTTTGGCTTTGTCCCTGAGCCGCGCCTGGGTGGCGCGGGCTCAGGATGAGTTCATTCCCACTGTACGACAAGTAGATATGCTCGAGTTCATGCATATGTCACAGGTCAGTGAGTTCGGACATCTTTCCAACCCCCGAGATGTCGAGATTATTTCCACGGATGCCACGATCGTGGCGCGCACCTCAGTCGGCGAGATGGATAACAACGTCTACCTCATCGCCAGCGGCGGCAACGCGCTGCTCATTGACGCGGCTGCGGACGCTGAGCACATCCTGGCCCTGGCGGATCAGCTGCGGGTGACCATCACCGACGTCCTCACCACCCACCAGCATGGCGACCACGTGCAGGCGCTGGAGGAGGTTCTGGCGGCAACGGGTGCGCGTCACCACGCACCACGCAAGGAGGCCACCAACCTGCCAGCCCCGGCCGATGAGGTCTACGGCAACGACGAAGGAACCCCGGAGCTGCTGCGTTTGAAGGGTAACTGCTCGGAGTTGAAGATGACTGCGGTGGAACTGCGGGGCCACACCCCGGGCGGCATCGCCGTGCACGTGGAACTGCCGGAAGACGCCCCACGCATGTTCGTCGGGGATAGCGTGTTCCCAGGCGGGGTCGGCAAAACGAACTCCCCGGAGGAGTTCCAACAGCTGCTCTCGGACGTCACGCAGCGGGTTTTCAGCCTGCCCGACGGCACGCGGCTGCACCCCGGCCACGGCGACAGCACCACCGTCGGCGACGAGGCCCCGCACGTCGAAGAGTGGGCCGAGCGGGGCTGGTAATCCCGCGAAACGCGCGGCTGGTGCCCGGCCACTCGCGTAGACTTGATCCCCTAACGCTGGATAAAACTCCAGCTATCTTGCTACCCACACCGAAGGAGTCTTCATGCTTCGCAAGATCGCCCGTCCCCTGATGGCGTCGGCATTCATCGCCGATGGTGTCCAGATGGTGAAAAGCCCGCAGAATCACGCGAAGAACGCCGAGGTTGTGACCGGCACCCTGCGCAAGGTTCTGCCGCCGCAGGCCGCTGGCCTGCTGCCACGTGACGCGGAAACCAACGTGCGCATCGCGGGTGGCACCAAGATCGCCGCCGCTGCCCTGCTGGCCCGCGGTAAGGCGCCGCGCCTGGCCGCCGCAGCGCTCGCAGCCGCACACCTGCCTGCGATCCTGACCCGCCACGACATCAAGAACGTCGCCGGCAAGAGCGGCCAGAACACCCAGCTGACCACCCTCCTGGCGGACGTCGGCCTGCTGGGTGGCCTGTTGATCGCCGCCGAGGACACTGCCGGCAAGCCGGGCCTGGCATGGCGCGCACAGCAGGCGCTGCCGGGCAAGTCCCAGCAGCAGGAGATGCTCGCCACCGCGCAGGACTACGCCAGCGACTTCTCCGAGAAGGCCCGCGAGCTGGCTTCTGAGGCCTCGGACAGCATCTCCTCTGCAGCGAGCGCTGTGAGCGACTACGTCGACGAGCACTCCGACGAGTGGCGCGACACCGCCTACCAGGTGCGCGACCAGGCGAGCGCGTATGCTGAGACCTTTGCTGAGGAGCTGCAGGACAGCACGAAGGGCCTGTCCAAGAAGGCAAAGAAGGCCAAGAAGAAGGCAAAGAAGCTCAAGTAAGCCCGTTGCACCGGAGGTAGATTGACCAGCCCCGCATCTCGCGGCACCACGAATAATGGCGACCGCTCGCTCGCAGAGGCCATCGCGAGCGAGCAGAACCATCTCGATGACCTGCTGGCTGAGGTGGACGCCACAACCGCCACGCTGAAGAAGCGACTGGCCAGTGTCCGAGCCACGGCAGATATCGATGACCCGCAGGGGCTGATGCGCCGCGACCGCGAGATCCAGGACATCTCGCAGCGACTGGATAACCTGTCCATCGCGGAGATCGGACTGATGTTCGGCCGCATCGACGTGGCCGATGAGGAGCCAGAGAATCCGGTGCCAGGCTCCCCCGATCTGGACCGCCGCTATATCGGGCGGCTGGGGCTGCACACCCGCGACGACGAGATGCGTACCCTCCTGATGGACTGGCGCGCACCGATGGCCCGCCCCTTCTACCTCGCCACCACCCTGCACCCAGATGGGGTGCACCTGCGCCGCCACATCAAGACTCGCGGGCGGAAGGTGACCCACGTCGCCGATGAGCGGCTCACCACCCGCGGCGAGGACCAGACGTCCTTAACTGAAAAGACGACGTCCGCGGCGGGAGGGGTGGCGCAGGAGGCCGCGCTGTTGGACGCGGTGAACGCGGCCCGCAGCACGCGGATGGGCGACATCGTGGAGACCATCGCCGCGGAGCAGGACGCCATCATCCGCAGCGAGCACCGCTCCGTCACGGTCGTCCAGGGGGCGCCGGGGGCCGGGAAGACCGCTGTCGCGCTGCACCGGGCGGCCTATCTGCTGTACACGTGGCGCGAGCAGCTCGCGAAGACGGGTGTGCTCATCGTCGGCCCGAATGCGCGCTTCCTGGACTACATCTCGCAGGTACTGCCCTCGCTGGGTGAGACCGGCGTGGTGCTGGCGACCCCGGGCACGCTCCTGCCGGGGGTGAAGACGCGGCCCGAACCGAGCCTGCTGGCCCGTGAGGTCAAGGGCAGCGCGGAGATGCTGCACATCCTGAAGCTGGCGGTGCAGTCCTGGCAGCAGGTGCCGGAGGAGCCGCGCGATTTCATGGTAGATGGCGTGGCCGTGGAGTTGAGCCCGAAGATGGTGCGCGCCGCCCGCACCCGGGCGCGACGTAGCCGCAAGCCCCACAACCAGGCCCGGCCGCTGTTCGTGGATCACGCGATTAGTTCCCTGGCGGATGCGTTGGCGCAGACGATCGGGCGCGACCCCCTCGGCGGGGAGAACCTGCTGACCGCGGAAGACCGCACCAGCCTGCGCGATGACCTGCGCGAGGAGCCCACGGTGATGGCAGCGTTGGACGAGTTCTGGCCGGAACTCACGCCGGAGCAGGTGCTGGCCGACCTGTACGAGCATGCCGAGGAGATCGCCTCGGAGTACGATGAGGACACGATCCGCGGCCTGCAGGCCACCCCGCCGGTTGAGCTGGATGGTGGCCAGATCCTGTGGACTGCCGCAGATGCGCCGCTGCTCGACGAACTGGCGGACATGCTGGGCATCATCGACGACGAGGCGGCCGAGAAGGCGGAGCGTGAGGAGTGGCTGGCGAAGATCGCGGAGGCCCAGGACGCGCTGGACATCCTCACGGGCTCGGCGACCCAGGACTTGGACGATGGCTTCGCCCCGGAGATCCTCATGGCCTATGACGTCATCGACGCCGAGCAGCTAGCGGGTCGCCAGCGAGTACGCGACGCGCGCAGCACGGCGCAGCGTGCCGCCCAGGACCTGCGCTGGGCCTTCGGCCACGTCATCGTGGACGAAGCCCAGGAGCTTTCGGAGATGGACTGGCGGATGATCTTCCGCCGCTCCCCCAACCGGTGGATGACCGTGGTTGGTGATCCGGCACAGACGGGAAACCCGGCGGGCGTGGCCTCCTGGGGCGAGACCCTGGCTCCTTATGTGTCGGATCGCTGGGAGCTGAAGGAGCTCAGCGTGAACTACCGCACGCCGCAGGACATCGCGGACGTGGCCAATCAGTTGCTCCCCGAGATCGCCGCGGATCAGGAGCCCGCGATCGCGCTGCGCGGCACCGGCACGGGTGTGGCTTATGCGGCGCGGGCGGAGCTGGCGGGCGCGCTGCCCGAGATCGCGCGGCGGGCCGGCGAGGGCCTGGTGGGGATCATCACCAGCGATGCGGACCTGGACTGGGCGCGCGAGGCGGTGTCCGAGGCCTTGGGCGATGCGCCGGGCTCGGACCAGGCCGGCATCGACGCGGAGGTGCTCGTGGTCAGCACCGCCGAGGCGAAGGGCCTGGAGTTCGACGAGGTCGTGCTCATCGAGCCCGCCGCGATCGTCGCTGCCTCCCCACAGGGACTGCAGGATCTCTACGTGGCAATCACGCGCGCGACCCAGGGTTTGAGCGTGTTCGCTGACCAGCCACTGCCCTGGGATGAGGGTTAAGCACGCTCCTAGCCGACGGTGTGGACGATCATCACGTCGCAGTCGGACTGGCGGGCCACATCGGCCGGAACCGAGCCCAGCAGGCGGCCGGTGAGGGAGTTAATCCCCCGGTTACCCACCACGAGCAGGTCGGCTTTCTCCTCGGTCACCACGGCCATAAGCGCGTCCACCGGGGCGCCCTCCCGCAGCACGGCGCGCACCTTCTCGGCCCCCTCCTCGCGGGCGACCTCCATCGCGGAGCCCAGTACTTCCTCGGCGTGCTCGTCCCCCACGACCGGCGAGGACTCATCCCGGCGCGAGGCCTGGGCGTCAGCCTCCTTGGCGAAGTACGCCGACGCGAGCACCAGCTCCGAGCTAAAAGCCGCTGCGATTCCCGCCGCACGCCGGACGGCGAGGTGGGAGGATTTGGAGCCATCAGTGCCAACGACGATCTTTGAGAACATGCTCTTCATTCTATAGGCCAGCTTCCTTCATGCCCCGAAGTTCCTTATTCAGGTCCGCAATTTCATCACGCAGCCGGCCGGCCAGCTCGAATTTCAGCTCTCGCGCGGATTCCTTCATCTGCGCGGTGAGGTCTTCGATGAGCTTTTCCAGCTGTGGGCGGGCCATGTCGCCGCGGTCTTCCGCTCGGCCGAAGGTGGCCATGTCCCCCTCCACGCCAGTCGAGGCAGAACCCGCAACCTCGCTGCCCGGCTCGCCGTAGCCTTCGGAGAATTCCTCGACCTGGTCCAGGATGTCGGCGATCTTCTTGCGCAGTGGCTGGGGGTCGATGCCGTGTTCCTCGTTATAGGCGATCTGCTTCGCCCGGCGCCGCTCTGTCTCGTCGATCGCGTTGCTCATCGACTCGGTGATGTTATCGGCGTACATGATGACCTCACCGGAGACGTTTCGGGCGGCACGGCCGATCGTCTGGATCAGTGAGCGGGTGGAGCGCAGGAAGCCTTCCTTATCCGCATCCAGGATCGCGACCAGGGAGACCTCCGGCAGGTCGAGGCCCTCGCGCAGCAGGTTGATGCCCACCAGCACGTCGAACTCCCCGAGGCGTAGCTGCCGCAGCAGCTCCACGCGCTTGAGGGTATCGATATCCGAGTGCATGTAGCGCACCCGCACGCCGTGTTCCAGCAGGTAGTCGGTGAGGTCCTCGGCCATGCGCTTGGTGAGTGTGGTGACGAGCACGCGCTCGTCCTTGTCCGTGCGCTTGCGGATCTCCTCGATGAGGTCGTCGATCTGCCCCTCCGTGGGGCGCACCTCCACCTTCGGGTCCACCAGGCCGGTTGGGCGAATCACCTGCTCCACGAACTCGCCCTGGGCCGCGGCGATCTCGTAATCCCCCGGGGTGGCGGACATGTACACGCACTGGCCCTTGCGGTCGTCGAATTCTTCCCAGGTCAGCGGCCGGTTATCCAGCGCACTCGGCAGGCGGAAGCCGTGCTCGACCAGGTTGCGTTTGCGGGACATGTCGCCCTCGAACATGCCGCCGATTTGCGGCACCGTCACGTGGGACTCGTCGATGATCGTGAGGAAGTCCTCCGGGAAGTAGTCGATCAGCGTCGCCGGGGCACTGCCGGCGGGTCGGCCGTCGATGTGCCGGGAGTAGTTCTCGATGCCGCTGGTGAAGCCCACCTGCTGGATCATTTCGAGGTCGTATTCCGTGCGCATCCGCAGCCGCTGCGCCTCCAGCAGCTTGCCGCGGTTCTCCAGGTCCTCCAGGCGCTCTGCCAGCTCCTCCCGGATGGCCTGCATCGCTTTTTCCATCCGCTCCGGCCCAGCGACGTAGTGGGTGGCCGGGAAGATGCGCAGTTCATCCACTTCGCGGATCACGTCGCCGGTCAGCGGGTGGATGTAGTAGAGCGCGTCGACGTCGTCCCCGAAGAACTCGACGCGGACGGCGAGCTCCTCGTAGGCCGGGATGATGTCCACCGTGTCGCCCTTCACGCGGAAGGCACCGCGGGTGAAGGAGACGTCGTTGCGGTCGTACTGGATGTCGACGAGCAGGCGGAGGAACTGATCGCGGTCGACTTCCTCGTCCACCCGCAGGACGACGGAGCGGTCCAGGTAGGACTGCGGGGTGCCCAGGCCGTAGATGCAGGACACGGAGCTGACGACGACCACGTCGCGGCGGGACAGCAGCGCGGAGGTCGCGGAGTGGCGCAGGCGCTCGACGTCGTCGTTGATCGAGGAGTCCTTCTCGATATAGGTATCGGTCTGCGCAATGTAGGCCTCGGGTTGGTAGTAGTCGTAGTAGGACACGAAGTACTCCACCGCGTTATTCGGCAGCAGGGAGCGCAGCTCGTTGGCCAGCTGGGCGGCGAGGGTCTTGTTCGGCGCCATGACCAGGGTGGGGCGCTGCTGTTGCTCGATCAGCCAGGCTGCGGTCGCCGACTTACCCGTACCGGTCGCGCCCATGAGGACGACGTCGCGTTCGCCGCGGTTCAGCCGCTCGTCGAGTTCCGCGATGGCGGCTGGCTGGTCGCCCGCGGGTTCGTACTCGCTGATGACCTCGAATTTGGCATCGCTGCGCTCGACCTCCCCCACGGGGCGGAATTCGGAGTAGGACAGCTCGGGACGCTCTGCTGCAAAAGCCATGTGTCTATCCTAGGCAGCCCGCGCGGTGGGCAGCCACCGGGCTGAGGTGTGGCTGGGCGGCCGGCTGGCAGGCACTGCGATGGTCGAACCGGGGTCACGGTACGCGCCCGGGGGTTACTGTCGGCCGAGCCGCTGGGTTATTTCTCGTCGAGCTGTGGGGCGACGACCTGCTCCCAGAAGGTGTCGACCTGCTGGAGGAGCTGATCCCGGGTGCCGGAGTTCTCCACCACGGAATCCGCGGCGGCAAGCCGCTCCTCGCGGCTGATCTGGGCTGCGATGCGGCGGTGGGCGTCGTCCTCGTCCAGGCCACGGGAGTTGACCAGACGGTCGATGCGGATCTCGTCCGCCGCGTCGACGACGAGCACGTGGTCCATCTTCTTGTACTCGCCGTTTTCGATGAGCAGCGGCATGTCGTAGACGAGCACCGGCACGGCCTCAGTGCGGGCCTGGGCGAAGCGCTCGAGGGTGCGTTCCCGGATGCGGGGGTGGGTGATGGAGTTCAGCTTCTCGGTGGCCTCCGGGGTGGCGAAGGCCTGCCGGGCGAGCTCGGCACGGTTGAGGGTGCCGTCCGCGTTGAGTACCCCGTCAAAGGCCTCGGCCAGCTCCGCAAGAGCTGGTTCGCCGGGTTCGACGATCTCGCGGGCGATCTTATCGGCGTCGACGATCCGGGCACCGAGGGTCTTCAGCCGACTGGCGACGGTCGTTTTCCCGGAGCCGATGCCACCGGTGAGTCCGATGAGAAACATTGCTTCAATCCTAAGAGCTCAGGAGCAGGCGATTAGCCGACTGCAGGCACTGTGCCCACGAGACGGTCACGTTGGTGTAGTCCACGCGCAGCTGATTTGCCGTATAAAAATCGCCGTCGGTCACTGCCTGCTGCCACTGGCCAGCAATCTCGTCCGACTGGGCCTTGAGCTTCTTGCAGTTCTTCGGGTTGAGCATCAACGATCCGCCCGAGCCCACAGTGGGGCGTTCGATGTCTGGGAGTGGCTGGGCTTCCTCAGCCTTTGCCGGCGCTGCCCCGCCGCCGACACCTGCCGAGAGAGCGAGAGCTGCGGCCAGCGCAACGGTGGCGCGTTTCCGAAAAAGATTCATGCTCCTAAAGCTACATCACTTGAAGATCCCCGTTGTGATTGAATTAACACCATGACTGTTCTCTCCGGGCATCGCAGCCCTTCCCCTTTCACCCGCCGTGGGACCAGGGGGATTCCTTCAGCTGTGGCTCCGGCACGGACGGCTGGCATTCAAATGCGATCTTCGAGTCAGACGACCGCGATCCGTCCAACGGCATTCACCTGACCCGGCCGGTCAATGGAGATTGCTCGGACGAGTTCCTCCCCCGTTCGCTGAAGATCGACGGCGTGGAGGATTTAAGGTCTTCGAGCTGTCGGTGATGTACCACCCGGAACAGGATGCTTGGCTCGCGCTCTACGAGGCACCGCAGGGCGTGGTGATTAGAAAGGCTGCCTCTCCGGAGGGGCCGTGGAGCACGCCGACGACCCTGGTCTCTCGCGCTCAGATCGGTGACCTCTACGGCGCATTCATGTTCCCCCACCAGGTCGATAAGAACCTCTACTGGGTGGCCACGACGTGGAAGGACTACAACCCGGTGGTGTACAAGACCGACCTGGGTCGCGTGTTCCAATAGAAGCACCTATTAACGCTCATGGGGCGGATTCTAGGGGTCGTTGCAACATTTCCTAGCTTTCAGCTAAATCTAACAGCTCCGCCATCCGCTCCGCAGGAG
>NZ_JASODY010000181.1:0-235 GCF_030212265.1 Corynebacterium sp. UMB9976 | reverse complement strand
ATTCTCGCCCGCGCCGCTGAGAAGGGCATTGCAGGTGCGCTTTTCGACCTCGGTGTTTCCTCGATGCAGCTTGACCAGGTCAATCGTGGATTCGCCTACCGAGTCGACGCCCCGCTGGACATGCGCATGGATGCAAGCCAGGGGATTACCGCAGCGGATGTGCTCAATACCTATTCGCACGGTGATATCGCGCGCATCCTATCGACTTACGGCGACGAGCGCTTCGCCGGCAAGA
>NZ_JASODY010000180.1:0-235 GCF_030212265.1 Corynebacterium sp. UMB9976 | reverse complement strand
GCTCCTGTACGTTGGGCTAATTGTTGCCAGGGAATAATGTTTGAATGATGTTCCATGTAAGATATGACGATTTCATCCCCGGCTGTAACTGCCAAGTCACCATAACTTTTGGCAATCCAATTCAAACTGGTTGTTGTTCCTCGTGTAAATAAAACTTCCGCTGTTTCTTTGGCATGGATAAATTGGCGAACCTTTTCGCGGGAGGCTTCATAGTCCTTCGTTGCTCGTTCGGCTA
>NZ_JASODY010000179.1:0-236 GCF_030212265.1 Corynebacterium sp. UMB9976 | reverse complement strand
CATACCATCAGTCACTAGACAGACAAAGTAATGGAAAAAGTTTTTAGATATAAAGACTCCAACGTAAATGATAAGCTCTAAATGGGGTCGCAAAGAGTCGGACATGACTGAGTGACTGAACTGATCATACCTAAGTGTTCCCATGCCACAACTAAAGATTGGCCATGCCACAACAAAGATCGAAGATGGTGTGTGCTGCAACTAAGACCAGATGCAGCCAAATAAATTATTTATTA
>NZ_JASODY010000178.1:0-237 GCF_030212265.1 Corynebacterium sp. UMB9976 | reverse complement strand
CAGGGTGGTCAGCGAAGAAGGGTTTGGCCGCAACGACTATGTGGAAACCTCCCGCGACCTGATTGTCATGACCGCGCCGGGACCTGGCTCCGGCAAGCTGGCCACTTGCCTGTCGCAGGTCTACCACGAGAACCAGCGAGGCATTGCCGCAGGTTACGCCAAGTTTGAGACGTTCCCCATCTGGAACCTGCCGCTCTCCCACCCGGTGAACCTGGCCTACGAGGCGGCCACCGCGGA
>NZ_JASODY010000177.1:0-237 GCF_030212265.1 Corynebacterium sp. UMB9976 | reverse complement strand
GCTGGAAAGCGCCGTCAATCATGCAGGTGCCGGGCGCACGCGACGTGGCGGTCGAGTTCTTTACGCTGTCGAAAAGCTACAACATGGCGGGCTGGCGTATCGGCTTTATGGTCGGTAACAAAACGCTGGTCAGCGCGTTGGCACGTATTAAAAGCTATCACGATTACGGCACCTTTACGCCGTTGCAGGTGGCGGCTATTGCGGCGCTGGAGGGCGATCAACAGTGCGTGCGCGATA
>NZ_JASODY010000176.1:0-237 GCF_030212265.1 Corynebacterium sp. UMB9976 | reverse complement strand
ACCCCCAAAAGCTCCACCTTTCACCCCCAAAAGCTCCACTTATCTTGCCAGAACATCTTTAAAATCATGGTGTTACAAGACCTAAAAAGGTTTTAAAAAAAAGATCTAAAAATAAGATCTTAAAAACTTAACGGCGAGCCTGTGGATAACTTGGGGTGCTGAAAACAAAAAACCAATAAAAACAATGCGTTGCAATAAAGCAGAATTGCAAGTTTCGAATACACCCCCTCCAACCCT
>NZ_JASODY010000175.1:0-237 GCF_030212265.1 Corynebacterium sp. UMB9976 | reverse complement strand
GAAAGTGATTGTCGTATCTTCCTTCACTTCTTTCACAATATCGTTTGATTCTTTGGCCCCATTACCGTTACCACAAGCCCCCAATGCGAAAATAGCTGCGGTTGCTAACACTGTTGTTGCTAGAGTTTTGAACTTCATTTTTTTCTCTCCCTTAAAAAAATTTATAAAACAATTTGCTCGCCACGTTCTGGCAATATTCTTTCACCATACGGGTTTTCCAGTTTTTCTGGTTTTAAC
>NZ_JASODY010000174.1:0-238 GCF_030212265.1 Corynebacterium sp. UMB9976 | reverse complement strand
GTTGCGTATTTAACTGGGGTCTTAATATCCCCAATGAAACGTTCAGTATAGTCATGGTTTAAACTCTTTTCGTAAAGGGCCTTCCAATTAACTTCTTGATCACCATATACTTCTTCAATATCTCCCATCATTTGGGCAAATTCATCTGTTCTAAAGCAGTGTGCTGCAACTGAATGATGTTGATATTTAAAGTAACCTGGCGCTCTGTCAATTGACTCCAAACTTGATAACCCTTGTA
>NZ_JASODY010000173.1:0-238 GCF_030212265.1 Corynebacterium sp. UMB9976 | reverse complement strand
AACTATACCAATGGTATTAAGTATCTTGAAAAATCATTTAAAGGTTATACAAAGAATGCTAAGAAGAGCTGGGATTCCCATTGGAAAGCCTTAAATAAGTCAGTAGGTACTTTCTGGAATAAAGCAAAGAAAAGCAGTGCTGATGGTACTAAGAAATTACTTGAAGAAACCAAAGGATACGCTAAAGAATCAGGCAAAGAATGGTTTAAACATCATAGCTATGTAACTGATATTTCTA
>NZ_JASODY010000172.1:0-238 GCF_030212265.1 Corynebacterium sp. UMB9976 | reverse complement strand
CAGCGATGTGGCTGATCGTCCCAGTGTAGGAAACATATGGCCTGCGCTGGCGGATCTTGGCTCGAAGCCCCATCTCGTACATGAGTTTGTACACGAGTTTGTGGTTGACCACCCAGCCTTGGTTCCGCAGGTCAAGTAGGACTCGCCTATAGCCGTAGCGATGCTTGTTCCGTTCGAAGCACTCCCGGATCGCGGCTTTGAGTGCTGCGTGCTTATCCGGCTTGTTGAGGCGTTTCTG
>NZ_JASODY010000017.1:0-39023 GCF_030212265.1 Corynebacterium sp. UMB9976 | reverse complement strand
ACTTGAAATCCGTCATCGTTCCGTCCGTCCAATCTCCGCCAAGCATGCTCAAGCTTCACGATTTTTGCAACAGAGCCTGCCGATCTAACCGTCTAAATCCCTTTTATCTTCAAGGGGAGATAATAGGCTGAAAAAATCTAATGTCTGAGAATTATTCAGCGCATACAGCACGCAGCTATATACTTCGTCACTCAGTTCATCTAAATCTGAAACATTGGCACTCGCGCTGAATGAGATAGCGACCGTATTAACCTCAGTCGCATCCGGACTTCTTCCATCATCCCCCGTGGGAAGCTCTAAATTATATTCATTCCCTCGGTCAACCCCTTGAACGCAGTCAATTATTTCCATTACCATGGGACTATTTTTCAACGCCCTCAGTAACCGTGACTTGATTACGCTAAACCTTTGTGGGGAACACCTAACGTTGAGCTCCTCTTCAAATAACTGCGTCGTCAACTCTCTCAGTCCTTAATACAGTGGGCACAGCTAGCGGACGATGATGTCGTCGATATTCGTCACGGCGACAGGGCCAACAGCCTGGGCGATCGTTGCGAACAAGGGGCGTCCTGGGGGTCGGGCGCGGAGTATGCGCGGGGTGTGAAAGTGCGTGAGCAATATCCTAGCTTTCGCACCGCGTTCTCCCAGGTGCGCGTGGCACACTTGAGGTATGAGCACTTCTGCAGCCAATAACACCCAGCCGCGCAAGATCATCCTCGACTGCGACCCCGGCCACGACGACGCCATCGCCATGCTCCTGGCCTGGGGAAACCCGAACCTCGAGCTGCTCGCGGTCACGACCGTCGCGGGGAACCAGACCCTCGAGAAGGTCACCAAGAACGCGCAGGCGCTGGCCCGCGTCGGCGGGATCACCGGCGTGCCCTTCGCCGCTGGTGCGCACCGTCCGCTCGTCGGGCCGCAGCTGATCCCGGATGAGATCCACGGCGAGTCCGGCCTCGACGGCCCGCAGCTGCCGGAGGCTGGCGTGGAGCTGGAGGACACCCACGCCGTCGACCTGATCGCGCAGGTCATCGAGCGGGAGGAGCCGGGCACCGTCACGCTCGTGCCGACCGGCGCGCTGACCAACATTGGTCTGTTCGCACGCCGTTACCCGGAGCTCGTCTCCCGCGTCGCGGGTGTGACGCTGATGGGCGGCGGGCACCACACCGGCAACATGACCCCGTCCGCGGAGTTCAACATCCTCGCCGACCCGGAGGCCGCCGCGATCGTCTTCGACGCGGAATGGCCGGTCACGATGGTTGGTTTGGACGTCACCCACAAGGTGCTCGCGGTTCCGTCCCGCATGGCGCAGCTCAAGGCCGTGGGCACGGACGTTGCGGAGTTCATCGCGGAGCTTGTGGAGTTCTTCGGCGGCGCGTACATGAAGGAGCGCCGCTACCCGGGGCCGCCGATGCACGACCCGCTGGCCGTTGCGGCGGTGGCCGACCCGGAGGTGCTGCGCACCGTGGCGGCCCCGGTCGTCGTGGAGACCAAGGGTGAGTACACCCGCGGCATGACCGTGGTTGACCTGCGGCGCACCTGGGGCGCACAGGATCAGACGGCTGAGCAGCCGGGCGATCCTTCCGCGCTGTGCCGCACGGATGATTACGCCTGCGCGGGCATGGATACCTATGGCGAGCACGTGGAGCCGGTGCGCCACCGCGTTGGCGTGGACGTGGACGTGGATCGCTTCTGGAATCTGTTGGTTGATGCGCTGACCCGCATCGGTAACACCGGCTTCCGCAGCTAGCGCGGGGAGCGGGGCCGGGGCAGCGGGGCACGCCCCCTCCTTCACGTTTTGCAGAGTTTGATGTCGCTTTTGGGCGGATTTCCGGCAACAAACTCTGCAAAACACACATTGGGGAAGTGGGTCGAACCAGCGCGGGCCTGCAGCCAACATCACAGGAAAAAGTGTGGACTCGCACGAATCGCCCACTTATCCTGCATATATGAACGCAACTACGCCCCGCTCAGGCGGGCCTAATAACCCCGCCGCCGCGACCCCGGTCATCGACCCGGTGGATTCGCGCAAGGGCGGCCTGCCACTGCTCATGTTCGTGCTCATCACCGCGGCGGTGGCATTCCAGCTCAACGCCTCGATGCTCTCCCCGGTGCTGCGCACGATGGCCACCGAGCTCAACACCGACGAATCCGCGGTCGGCCTCACCCAGACCGCGTTCTTCACCGGTGGCGCGATGTGCGGCCTGTTCCTCCCACGCCTCTCGGACATCGTGGGACGCCGCCGCATCCTCGTCATCATGCTGGCCGTGATGTCGCTGGGTGGCCTGCTCGCCGCCCTCGCCCCGAACATCGGCGTGCTGATGCTGGCCCGCGCGCTGCAGGGTATTTCCGGCCCGACCATCCCGATGACGCTGATCATCCTGCGCAGCCAGGTCAAGGACGAGGTTCGCCTCGGCACGCTGATGGGCCTGATCGCCGCGATCAATGGTGGTGTGGCGGGTATCGACGTCCTGCTCTCCGGCTGGATGGCTGAGCACTGGGGCTTCCGCTCCGTGTTCTGGCTGATCTTCGCGATCGGTGCGGTGGCCACTGCAGTGGTCGCGATGTTCGCCCCGGAGTCCAAGCCTTCCGATAACGTCCGCATGGACTGGATCGGTGCGGCCGTCCTGGTGGTGTCGGTGCTGTCCATCACGCTGGCCGCGAACGAGGCCGGTAAGGGTGCGGCTGCGGACTGGCTGTACGTCATCGGTCTGGTGGCCGCTGGTCTGATCGTGTTCGGCATCTTCTGGCGCTGGGAGACCCGCCAGGAGAACACCGCTGGTGCCGCTCCGCTGGTTGCCCCGAAGTACCTGCGCCGCCGGGAGACCTGGGGTTTGCTGCTGACCACCGTCCTGACGATGACGGGTGTGTTCGCTGCCGTCAACGGTGTGGCACCGTCCCTGGCCCAGAACGCGGAGGCTGGTTTCGGCATGCGTGCGACGATGGCGTCCCTGTTGCTGCTGACCCCGTACGCACTGATCGGTTGGGCGGTGGGTCCCTTTGCGGGTCGCCTGGCGCCGAAGGTGGGTTATGCGAACCTGCTGCGCCTGTCCAATATCGCCTCGATGCTGCTGCTGTTCCTGCTGGCTTTTGTGGGCACGCGCTCGAAGATCGTGCTGATCGTGGGCGTGATCCTGCTGGGCGTGACCTACGCGGGTATCGGCAATATCGTGCTGAACAACCTGGGTGTGGTGAACTCGCCGCAGGATAACCAGGGCTTCCTGCCGGGCATGAACTCCGCGGCCTTCAACCTGGGTGCGGGTATCTCCTTCGCGGTGCTGCCGGTGTTCCAGGTGGTGGGTTCCCCGGAGGGCTCGGATTCCGCCGCGGGCTACACCACGGCCTTCTTGGTGGGTGGCATCATCCTGGGCCTGGCTGCGCTGACCAGCCTGTTTATCCCGAAGACGACCACGGCAGAGCAAGAAGCCGCAGCGCAGGAAAGCGCCACGGCTTAAGCATCCGAAAGGGTTCACGGGGAGCGGGGGGAGAGCGCGGGGGCGCTCGCAGTGGGAGGTGCGGGCCCCGGAAGGCGTGGGGGCCTCCCGCCCGGGGCTAGCGCCAAGTTGCTCGGTCCCAAGTGAAAGTTGTCACGCTCCTTTTGCGCAGCAGTGACACTAAATCCAAGTTGATCTGAGCATCGGCGTACTGCGAAAAGGAGGATGGACGAAACTCACCATCGTAGAACCGCTGGTTCACGAGGGGGTTTATGAAGTCCGATGGATCCCGATCCCGTTTCGCCGGCGCATTTTCTCGGTCAGCAAAGAAGCTGATATTGCCTGGATCGAGGATAAACATGTATCGCTGGGCTGAAACCAACGCTCCTACCGGCAAGGACAAGTCCCAGACGGCAAAGAGCTCCCGAATGGGGAACCGACTGTCGCTGATCCTGGTGTTGACATGGAGATTCAACAGATCGTGGCCACGATATTCTTCAGTGGTGACATCGTTGATCTCCCACAGGCCCTTTTCCAGCCAGTAGACGTCTTGATTTCCAGTATCTGCAAATCCTAATGCCAATTCATGCTGCCGAAACCGATCGAACACGATCCAGGGGTCGAATGGCGCGTAGCCTTTTCTCAGCTCGGCTCTCAGGACGATGGAGATGAAACCGTTGACGGGGGTAAACACTCCCGCCTACTTCTCCCGCTCTTCCCGTGCCTTTTGAGCATAGGATTCCAGCGAAGTCCCCAGCAGCCCGAATTTCGCGAGCTTCACCGGGGCGGGCTGCTCCGCGAAATAAGCCTGCAGCATCTTGCTGAACTTCTCGTACTTCTTCTCCGTGTACGGGTACCAGTTCGCTTCCAGGCCAGCGCCCTGGGAGCCGTCCTTATCCACGATGACGGACTTCGGGTTACACCAGCCACGCAGGCCCTCGGCACCCTTGTGGCGGCCCATCCCGGAGTCACCCACCCCACCGAACGGCAGCACCGGGGTGGCCTCGGTGGCCATGACGTTGTTGATGGACACCCCGCCGGCGCGCAGCGCCCCGGCCACCCGGCGCGCCCGGTCGATGTCCGCGCTCCACACGGAACCGGTCAGCCCGAAGGGCGTGTCATTCGCCCGGTCGATGACCTCCCGTTCCGAGCTGAAGCTCAGCACCGGGATCACCGGCCCGAAGGTCTCCTCCGTGACAACCAGCGCATCCTCCGGCACGTCGACCAGCAGGATCGGCGGGATCAGCGCGGAGCGGCCGTCCCAGTCCTGCCCGGTGAGCTGCCGCGCACCACGCGAAACAGCGTCCTGGACCTGCTCGTGAACCCGGTCGATCTGGAAGTCGACGGTCATGCGGCCCAGGTCGTTGTTGCGGGAATCCGTGTCCGCCTGCGTGAGCAGCCGGGCTTGCCGGACCAGCTCGGCGACGAACTCCTCCTTGATGCTCTCGTGGACGTAGAGCCGCTCCACCGAGGTGCAGGACTGGCCGGTCGCCGTCAGACCGCCGAACAGTGCGCCCGCGGCGGTGCGGGGGATGTCGACGTCCTCGAAGACGATCATGGGGTCCTTGCCACCGAGCTCGAGCTCGACGGGAATGAGCATGTCGGAGCACTGCTTCATGATCTTCCGGCCGGTCGCGCACGAGCCGGTGAACATGACGAGGTCGGGGTGCTGGTCGATGACCTCCGCGCCTGTGGCACCATCGCCGTAGACCACCTGCACCCAGTTCGGGGCGATGGCGGCTTCCTCCATGAGGGATTCGATCAGCCCGGCCAGTGGGGTGTGCTCGGAGGGCTTGTAGACGACCGCGTTGCCGGCAGCCAGCGCGGCGACGATCGGCACAATCGCCTGGAAGAAGGGGTAGTTCCAGGGCGCGATGACGAAGGCCACGCCGAGTGGTTCGTACCAGATCTCGGACTTCTTACCCATCATCGTCAGCGGGGTCTCGACCTTCTGCGGGGCCAGGACCTTCGCGGCGTTCTTCTCGTGCCAGCTGATGACGTCCAGCGCGCCGAACATCTCGGACATCAGGATGTCGCTGCGGGACTTGCCGGTTTCCTGCCACACGCGCTCGACGATCTCTTCGGTGCGGTTGACGATCACTCCGCGCAGGAGGCGGAGGTGTTCGAGGCGTTCCTCGACGCTCAGGGCGCGGATGGATTTCTGTGCTTCGCGTGCTCGTTCGACGACGCCCTCGACCTGGGCGTATTCGGATTCTGGGATCTGTGTTGCCATGGTGTGTGCTCCTTGTGGTTTCTGAGCGCGGGTTAGTCGCGTGGGTTCTGCGCGTCGGCGGCGGCGAGGGCGGCCTCGTAGGCCTCCTGGTTAATGGCGGTCTCGTAGCCGATGGCCTGGTGGATGTTCGGCAGCTGGTTGGGGTTGCTGCCCCGGGCGATGAGTGGGGAGTCGGTGAGCTCTTCACCCAGGCGCACCCCGAGGTTGGAGTAGTAGAGGCTGTGGACGACCCCCTTGATACCAAGGTTGGCCATGCGCATCAGCCCGGCGAGCGGCTCGGGGAACTTGGCATTCGCGTTGGCCATCGCCACGATCAGGCGGATCAGGGGAGTGGGCGCGTAGGCGCAGACGGTGGCGAGGACGAGGAAGGCGGTGCGGTCGTCGTCGTACATGTAGGAGAGCATGCGGTCGATGCCGGCGGCGCATCCGGACTCGGAGAAGGACGGTAGCGCCCCGCCGCCGGAGCTCAGGGGCCCGGACGTCGCGCCACCGGACGTCGCGGTCGGGGACCCTGCGCGTCCGGACGCGGCCTTGCGGGCAGGGACGCCGGGGATGACGACGTCGCCTAGCCGCAGCAGGCCCTTCATCTGCGTGGCGGTGAGCAGCTCGGTGGAGCGGGGGTTGAGGTTCTTGCTGGTCATGTCTGCTTTCTTCCTTCCTTAGCTCGCGGCGATGATCTGCTCGGCGGCCTTGAGGGACAGGGCGGCGATCGTGAGTGCGGGGTTGATGCCCGGCGCGTTCGGGAAGATCGAGGAGTCCGCGGCGTGGATGCGCTGGCTACCGTAGAGGGTGAACTCGGGGGAGACCACGCCCTGCTTGGCGCTGGCACCCATCCCGAGGCCGCCCATGAGGTGCAGGCCGATGCCGAACTGGCCGTGGAGGATTTCCTCCGCACCGGTGGCGTTGAAGATGTTGCGGATGGCGGCCATGCCGGCGTCGCGGCGGCGGGCATCCTCCCGGTTGAGCTTCTTCTTGATCACCGGGTTGCCCTTGCGGTTGATGGTGATTTCGCCGGGGTTGGTGTCGCGCACGCAGACCTCGATGCAGCCCAGGCGCGGGAAGTCCTGCATGATCTCCGCGTGGCGGGCGCCGAAGCCGGGCAACAGGAGGGCGATGTTGCCGGGGCCTGCGAAGACGTTCTCCAGCTTGAAGCCCTGGCGGCGGAAGCTCGGGTCGTCGGATTTGTAGTTCTGCAGGGGGCCGGCGAAGGCACGGACGTCCTCGGCATAGCGGCCCAGGTTCATGTACTGCGGGTGGGTGAAGAAGTTCTTGCCCAGGCTCGGCAGTTGCTTGCCGTAGCCGCTGCGCAGCAGCAGGGCGGTGTTACCGATCGCCCCGGAGGCCAGCACGACGCGCCGGGCGGTGAAGGTGCGCTCCACGTGGGGTTCGAAGTTGGTGGGCTTGCCGAAGCCGCGGCGGCCCTTCGGGGTGGCGTCTGCGGGCACGCGGGTGGTGACGGTGACGCGGTCGGGGTGCTCGGTGATGGTGCGTGCTTCGGCGCAGTCGATGAGGTGGAAGCCGTGCTTTTCTGCTGCTGGCAGGGCGGTGATGGCGGTGGACTGTTTGGAGTCGATGCCGCAGCCGCTGAGGCATTCCACGCAGCAGTTGCCGTCCTCGAAGCGGCAGTCGGCTTCACCGCGGCGCAGTGGGGCGTAGCGGTAGCCGTTGGCGTCGAAGCCGTCGGCGAAGTTCTTGGCGTTGTTGTTGCGCCACTCTTCGGGCACGTTCTTGAGGCTCATGTTTCCCTCGGCCCGGTCGTAGTAGTCGGCGAGGTGGTCCTCGTTGAGCCAGGAGACGCCGGACTGGTCGCGCCAGGAGGAGAAGGCGACGTCGTCGAAGCGGTCCATGAGGGCCTGGTTGACGATGGATCCGCCGCCGACAGCCTTGGGGCGGAGTAGGCCGAGGCCGGCGTCGGTGGTCAGTTCCACGCCGCCGCCCCAGAAGAGCTGGGAGCTGGAGTCGATCTCGGTGCGTGGGTAGGTGTGCCGGTCGTAGCGCTTGCCGGCTTCCAGGCCGAGGACGCTGAGGCCAGCGGCGGCGAGTTCGCGGGCGATGTTGAGCCCGGAGGTGCCGGCGCCGATGATGATGACGTCGTAGGTTTCTTGCGCCGCGGCGGTCGGGTCGATTCTTTCGGCGCTCGCGGGTGTGGCGCCTGCGGCGGGCGTGGTGGCGGCTGTTGCGGTGCCTGCCGTGCCCTGCGGTCCTGCGGACGCGTTCTGTGGTGCGCGGCCAGCTGCCGCGCCGGTGCTTTGGTCCCCTCGGTAATTCGTCATGAACGTTAGTTAACCCGACGAAACCCTCTGTGTATTCCATATTTGTGAAAAAGTCTTAAAGCTGCCCGCGGGGTGCAATTCTCCCCATGGCTGACGCGTCTGTGACGCGGGCTACAATGCCAAGAATGAGCGCCGATAACCCCGCCCCGAGCAAGCAGACGGTCCTGCAGAAGATCCTGGGCTACCGTCCGGATTTTTTGATTGTGTTGATCGTGCTCGCGGTGATCGCGGCGGTGATCGTGCCGCTGCGGGGGCAGGGCGCAGAGATCGGCAACTGGGTGGTGACCCTCGCCATCGCCTTCCTCTTCTTCCTCTACGGTGCGCGCTTGCACCCGCGGGAGGCGCTGGAGGGCTTGATGCACTGGCGGCTGCACCTGCTGATCGTCGCTTTCACCTTCGCGATCTTCCCGCTGATCGGCGTGGCGTTGCGGCCGCTGTCCGGGCTGATCGGCCAGGAGTTGTACCTGGGCATTTTGTTTTTGACGTTGGTGCCCTCCACGGTGCAGTCCTCGGTGGCTTTTACCTCCATCGCCCGGGGTAATGTGGCTGCCTCGATTGTGGCGGCGAGTGCCTCCAGCCTGCTGGGTGTGGTGCTCACACCACTGCTTGTGCTGTTGTTGATGTCCACCGCGGAGGGTGGTTTCCATATCGACGCCAGCACCTTCTACAAGATCGGCTTGCAGCTGTTCTTGCCCTTCGTGGTGGGTCAGCTGTTACGGCCGTGGGTGAAGGATTTCGCGGCCTCGAAGGCGACGAAGAAGGTGGACCAGATCTCCATCGGCCTGGTGGTGTATGTGTCCTTCTCCGAGGGGATCGTGGACGGGATCTGGTCGACGATCAGCTGGGTGAGCGTAGTCGGCCTGGTGGGTGGCTCGGTGGTGCTGGTGTGCTTGATGCTCTCGGCCTCCTCGTTCGCGGCCCGGAAGCTGGGCTTTAATTATGAGGATCAGGTGGCGATCCAGTTCGCGGGCACGAAGAAGTCGCTGGCCTCTGGTTTGCCGATGGCTGCGGTGATGTTCGGCGGGGGAAGTTTGGGGACGATGATCCTGCCGCTGATGATCTTCCACCAGGTGCAGCTGATTATTTGTTCCTTCCGGGCCTCCAGCTATGCCGCGAAGTACGAGGAGGCCCCAGAGCGCGCCACGACCTGGTAGCGGCTGCTTCGCAGCGGTCCTAGCTGCGCTTGAAGTAGCCGATACGGGGCCGGAAGCCCTGCGGATGCTTCAGCTGCGCGACGGCGTCCGCGATGATGAGGCGGAAGCGGGGCTTCATCGGGGGCAATTGGGCCACGGAGAACCAGCCGACGTCGGTGGATTCTTCGTCGCCGACGATGGGTTCAGCGAGTGAATCATAGTCGGGGAGTGTGGGGTCGAGGGGGTTGGCGTCCTTATCGGTGAGGACGCACCGCATCGCGGTGTCCATGTATGCGGTCTGGTCACCGTTGGGGTAGGTGACCTGGTCGGTGGCGCCGACGCCGAGGAGGGCAGCGACGGTGACGTATAGGCCGGTTTCCTCTTTGACTTCGCGGATGGCGGCGACGTGGGGTTCCTCGCCGGGGTCGACGATGCCGCAGACGGGCGTCCATTCGCCGTTGTCGGCGCGTTTGACGAGCAGGACGTTCGGGACTTCCCAGAGTGGGGCTTCGGGCGGGACTTCTTTGAGGACGATCGCGGTGATGCCAGGGAGCCAGAGTGGGTCGTTGCCGATTTTTTCGCGCAGGTTGAGGATGAACTCGGGGGTTGCCATGCCTGCAGTGTAGCTGGGTGAGCGGTGCGGTTGGGCGCTTAAAAATGACACATGGCAGCAGATGAGCTTGGGCGGAAATTTATAACGCACTGAACCCGGAGGAGCATATTCGGACTCATCCGGCCTGAAACTAGATCGTTTTCGCAGCTAGAGATGACGCTAACCTTCACTACCCCTGCTGCGCGTCCCACCAGGCCCGCAGCTCCGCAATGGCCTCGTCCCGACCCAGCGGCCCCCGATCCAAGCGCAGCTCCTTCAAAAACGCCCACGCCTGACCCACCTCCGGGCCCGGCTTCAAACCCAGGATCTCCATGATCTCGTTGCCATCCAGGTCCGGGCGCACCGCGGCGAGATCCTCCTTCTCCTTGAGTTCCTCAATCCGCCGCTCGAGGTCGTCGTAATTACGGCGCAGGCGCGCCCCCTTGCGCTTATTACGGGTCGTGCAATCCGCACGCACCAGCATGTGCAGCTTCGGCAGCAAATCACCCGCATCCGTCACATAACGCCGCACCGCCGAATCCGTCCACGCGCTATCCCCATAGCCATAGAAACGCATGTGCAGGAACACCAGCTGGGAAATATCCTTCACCAACTGCTTAGAAAACTTCAGCTTCCGCAGCCGGCGGCGCACCAACTTCGCACCCACCACCTCATGCTGGTGGAAAGTCACCTGGCCAGAATCCGTGAACGCCCGAGTATCCGGCTTCCCACAGTCGTGCAGCAGCGCGGCCCAGCGCAGCTCCAGATCCGGGGCCACACCATAGTTCTGCTCCTGCACCAGCGCATTGCGCAGCACCGTCAGGGAGTGCCAGTAGACATCCTTGTGCTGCTTGTGCTCGTCCTGAGTCATCCGCAGGCGCGGCAGCTCCGGAAGGACGAAGTCTGCCAGGCCAGCCTCCACCATCAGGTCCAGGCCCTCCCACGGGGTCGTGCCAAGCAGCAGCTTATTCAGCTCCACGGCCACGCGCTCCACCGTGATCCGCTGGATCTGATCCGCCATCGCCGCCATGGCCTCAGCCACCCGGGGGGTGACCGCGAAACCCAGCTGAGAGACGAAACGGCAGGCCCGCAGCATGCGCAGCGGATCGTCCCGGAAGCTCACCTCCGGGCTATCCGGGGTGTCCAGCACCCCGGCGGCTACGTCAGCCAGCCCACCCAGCGGGTCGCAGAACTCGTGCTCCCCGTCTGCGGAGAGCTTCAACGCCATCGCGTTCGCGCGGAAATCCCGGCGGACCAGATCGCCCTCCAGGGTGTCGCCGAAGGTGACCTCCGGGTTGCGGGACTGGCCGTCGTACTGATCCGCCCGGAACGTGGTGATCTCCACCTCCAGACCACCAACCAGCGCGGACACGGTGCCGAACTCGATGCCCGTATCCCACACCGTCTCGGCCATCGGCTCCAGGATCCCCATCACCGCATCCGGGCGGGCGTCCGTGGTGAAATCCAGGTCGTGGCTGAGGCGTGCGAGCATCGCATCGCGCACCGAGCCACCCACCAGGTAGAGCTCGTGGCCGGCTGCCTCGAAGGCCTGGGCCAGCCGACGCAGCGTGGCGTCATTGCGGCGCAGGGACTGCCACGCGGCCCCCAGCATTGCTGCCTCCTTGGCCTGCGTGCCCCCGGTTACCTCGGCAGCGCCCGCCCCAGCACCGGCTCGAGCACCGGCTTCCGCGGCAGCACCAGCCGTCACGCCATCTGCAGTCTCATTCGCCCTCGTAGTCACGCGCAATACCTTACTTCATAGCCCAACACCCCAACACCGCGCCGGCCGCCGCCACCGGCACGCCCAACCCCCGCCAGCGGTTCCCCCAAGCCCCGGCCGAGCAGCTACTATAAACAGAATGAACACGAACGACAGCGCCACCACGAGCAGCGGTTCGCCCCGCAGCACGCGCCGCCGTTCGCAGCACGACGAACAGCCGCAGCGCGAAAACCAGCACCGCCCCAAAAACGCCAAGAACGCGAAGAACAACCGCAAGGGCAAGGGCCGCGGCAACCAGCAGGGCCAGCAGAACCAGCAGGGCGAAAACAACCGCACCAGCACCCGCAACAACCGTGGCTCGAACCGCGGCAGCCGCTCCGGGGCTGGCCGCAACAACCCGAAGCGCACCGGCACCCGGCGCGCCAAGCAGGGCAAGCAGAACCGCACCCACCTGGAGCACTCCGACCTGCCGCTCTCTGTGGAAACCTCCGCGGGCGGGCTCGTCCTCACCGGCCTGGCCGAAGCCGTGCGCCCCAACGGCAGCGTGGACATGTCCAAGATCTACGCCGCCCTCATCGGCCGCGTCGACCGCCGCGGGCGCCTCCTGTGGTCCATGCCCAAAGGCCACGTTGAAGAGCACGAATCCCACCGCAGCACCGCCGAACGCGAAGTGTGGGAGGAAACCGGCATCGCCGGGACCGTCATCGACGAGCTCGGCACCATCGACTACTGGTTCGTCTCCGAGGGCACGCGCATCCACAAGACCGTCCACCACCACCTGCTGCGCTACGTGGACGGCGAGTTCAACGACGAAGACCCCGAGGTCACCGAAGTCACCTGGGTTCCCGTGAACAACCTGGTCGAACGCCTCGCCTACGCCGACGAGCGCCGCCTGGCCCGCCGCGCCCTCGACACGCTGCCGAACCACGCCCGCGCGGAAGCGGAAGCAGGCCGCGCCACCCCGCGTTAGGAGGGCTGCATGGCTGCCAAAATCCGCCCCGCCACCGCCCTCGCGCTCGGCTCCCTCCTCTGCGCCGGGTGGGTCACCGCCGTACCCGGCCCATTCGCTGGCTCCGCACTGCCCGCCGCAAACGCCCTGCCCGCAGCCTCCGCCCTGCCTGCCGCAAACGCCCTGCCCGCAGCCTCCGCACTGCCTGCCGCGGGCGCCCAAACCCCCGAGCACACCACCACCTTCCACCACGCAGAGGCCACAGACTGGGCTAACCCCAACGCCCGCTCCACCGACCCCGACCGGGGCATTAACCTGCAGGTTCGCAACATCAGCCCGCGCTTCCTCAACCCGGCGGACACCGACCCGCAGACCTACACCCTGCGCATCCGCAACACCAGCCCCGGCACCATCCGGGGCCTCACGCTGAGCCTGAAAACCGCGCCCGCCGCCGGCAGCCCCGCCCAGGTCCGCACCTCCCTGCTCTCCAACAGCGGCGAGTACCCGCACAGCTCCCCGGCGCGCCCGCT
Organism: Corynebacterium sp. UMB9976; assembly: GCF_030212265.1. Classification (NCBI taxonomy): domain Bacteria; kingdom Bacillati; phylum Actinomycetota; class Actinomycetes; order Mycobacteriales; family Corynebacteriaceae; genus Corynebacterium; species Corynebacterium sp. UMB9976. The sequence goes on along the minus strand of NZ_JASODY010000017.1, from coordinate 26,159 downwards.
GCAACGCAGCAACGGCGCTGAGGTTTCCCTGGGGCCGGGCGAAACCGCCGACGTGGACGTCCGCCTCTTCCGCGACCCTTCCTTTCAGGACGACGCCACCACCCCAAACCCCGAGAACCCCAGCGGCGAAACGGCGGGCCCAGCTGGGGCCTTGGCGCCGATGAGCTTCGGGCTGCCGGATGCCGCGCAGGCCGGAACCTACCCGCTGATGTTCACCCTCGGCGGCACGCCCGGGGCCGCTGATGGTGCCGATGGTGGGGGAGAGGCCGCTGGGAACCAGGCAGCACAGGGGGCGGAACTGCTCGCGGTGACTCGCGCGACGGCCGTCGTCACCCCAGAAGAAAAGAAGAACAAGGAAGAGGGCAGTGGCACCTCCGGCACCCCGCTGACCTTCCTGTGGCCCATCGGTGGCGAAACGCACGCCACACCCGGCGCGGTCGGGGACGCCCCCGAGCCCGCCGAGCTCTACCTCAACGAAGACTCCCTCGGTGAGCAACTGAAGGAAGGCGGGCGGCTGCGCACCCTCCTGGACAGCTACCGCACCGCACTGGACGGCCCACAGGGCACCAAGATCCGCGAATCCAGCTGCCTGGCGATCGACCCCGACCTCCTGCAGACCGTGGAGCGCATGGCCGGCGGCTACCGCGTGGGCGGGCGTGTCCCAAAGCCCGTCGAGGAGCGCAAGCGGCTCCGCGACTCCTGGGGAGACATCTTCAACACCAAAGATCGCTCCGAACCCGGCACCCACGATAAGGCCGCCGCTGCCTGGCTCGGCGACCTGCGCGACACCACCAAGGAGAGCTGCACCGTCGCGCTGCCCTACGGCGGGGCGGACATCAACACCACCGCCCAGGCGACCGGACCCACCAACCCGGAGGCCGCGGCAGGGCAGGCCAATGGCGCCGCTGCCAGCGGGGATGCGGCCGGTGGTGCCGCTGGAGCAGATACCGGCGTGGCCGAGGAATCCACCAGCGCGGCCTGGCTCAGCATGCACGCCCTCGGCCGGGGTGCTGCCACCATCCACGAGATCCTCGGCACCACCCCGGTGGCCAATATCGCCATCCCCAGCAGCGGCTACCTCACTCCCGAAGCCCTGCCGTACCTCGCCGCCGCGAAGGTGGACCCCGCATCGGAGGAGGCCGACCTCTCCCGCCGTTTCGAGAACACCCTCAAAGGCCAGGCGCTCCTGCCCACCCTTGACCCCAAGGCACCGGTCACCGCGCTCGTCGCGAATAACACCGTGCTCACCCAGCAGCCCGCCCAGACCCCCGAGGCTGCGGGGGAGCAGGCAGGGGACGCGCACGACCCCGCAACCCAGCAGGCTGACCAGCAGTGGAACGACCGCCTGCTGAAGCTCAACGAGGCCGGCAGCCTCCGCGCGCTGCGCTACTCCGGCGACCTCGGCACCGTCCTGGCCGCCACCGGTGCCCACCCGGACACCACGGGCTACTCCAACCCCCAGTCCCGCTTCGACGCCAACGCGGACTCCGAGGCCACCCGCATGTCCAGCGCCCTGGCCGTGCTCCAGCAGGAACTCGCCAGCCCCGAGCCGATCCTCGCCGTCCCGCCGGGCCAGTGGGAGGTCAACGGGCAGGACGCCACCGCCCTCCTGGACTACATCGAGCAGGCCTTCGCCACCGGGCAGGCCACCCCGGCCTCCCTGGCCGATGCGCTGCGCCCCCGCGGCCTGAGGAACTCCGAACTGGCACTCGGGGAGGTCACCCAGCCCTTCGCCGACCCCGGGAAACCCACCGAGGCACTCGCGCCACAGCTGGCGACCCTGGCCGACCGGATCCGCAGCCTCACCCTCATGATGGCCAACTCCCGGAAGATCGCGCTGACCCGCGAACAGTTCACCCGCCCGATCCTCGCCGATCTCGCGCGAGCCACCAGCAACTACGGCACCCGCAACCCCGCCGAGCAGGACGGGGCTAGCCAGCGCGCCGCCGCCCGCGTCGCCGGTGCGGCAGAGACCGCGGACACCCTGCGCAACTCGGTGACCCTGCTGCCACCCGGCAACGTCTTCACCCGAACCTCCGAAGCCGCGCCACTGATCGTCGCCGCCCAAAACGGCCTACCGCTGCCTGTGCCGGCGAAGATCCGCTACCGCGACACCCTCGACGAGCACGCCGGGCACCCCGCCGAGATCCTGGAATCCGAGTCGCAGATGATCCCGGCGCGCGGCTCCCTGACCGTGCCCATCGACCTCGGTGCTGCGGATAGGCGCAGTGATCTGGACCTGTGGCTCGCCAGCCCCAAAAACAAGCGAATCAGCGACTCCGTGCAGGTCAGCGTGCACTCCAGCCCCAATATCCCACTGGATAAAATGATCCTCCTGCTCACCATCATCGCGGGCGCGGGCATCGGCGGGAAGATCCTCCTGGACCGCAGGCGCCGCCGCACCCGCCGCCGCTAGGGCCGGCGCTAAACGCCATCACACACCGTGTAAAACCCGTCACAGGCAGCGAAAACCCGCCCATAGAACGCGTTTCTAGTTAGGAAACGCACCCAATCTCGGCGAAGATGGATTCTGTGACTAACCCAGACGTTCCCGAGGATTCCGCTGACAGCGCAGGCCACGGCAGCACGCCACCGGCCAAACCGCCCGTAGGCCAGCGCGGCCGCTTCATCGAAGCCCGCCCACCCGCGCTAGCCCCCCAGGCGCGCGAAGAAGCCGACGCCCCGGAAACAACGGACGACTACTCCTCACTGAGCGTCGCCCCCTCCCAGCACGGCCAGGAACCCGAAGAGACCACCCCCGAGGCCCCAGCCGCCCCGGCCGTGGACTTCCGCCGGCCCGCCTCGGAGATCCACCTGGCCAACGAGCGCCACGCCTATGACCACTACGAGTTCGGCCTCGCCGGGGAACTCGGGCACTCCGCCGACCCCGGGGCAGACCCCGCAGGCCGCCAGTACCGCGCCAGCTCCCAACCGACCCGCGCCCGAGCACTCGCCGGCGCTGGGGTCGGTACAGCCAGCGCCGCAGGCACCCGTACCGCCACCACCGGCGGCGAGCCCGCAGCCACCGCAACCACCGGCGGCGGTGACGTCCCACCGGAGGAAGAAACCCCAACGGACCGCACCGCCGCAGCCGCGGCGGAACAGGATAAGCACAACGAACAACCCTCGGACGCCGACGTCGTCCGCACCGGCGGCTCCATGGCCATCGCGACCCTCCTGTCGCGCATCACCGGCTTCCTACGCACCGTCCTCATCGGCTCCGCGCTGGGTGCGGCCGTCGCCTCCGCGTTCAACACCGCGAACACCCTGCCGAACCTCATCACGGAGCTCGTCCTCGGCGCGGTGCTGACCTCCCTGGTCGTCCCCGTGCTCGTCCGAGCCGAGAAGGAAGACCCCGACCGCGGCGAAGCCTTCATCCGAAGACTGCTGACGATGACGTTCAGCATCACCGTCATCATCACCCTCCTCGCCGTTCTCGGCGCCCCCTGGCTGATCAAACTCACACTCGACCAAGACGGCCAGGTCAACGTCCAGATGGCGACAATGTTCGCCTACCTGGTGCTCCCGCAGATCTTCTTCTACGCCATGTTCGCCGTGTTCATGGCCGTGCTGAACACCAAGGGAGTATTCAAACCCGGCGCGTGGGCGCCCGTGGTCAACAACCTCGTGACCATCACCGTCCTCGGCGGCTACCTGCTGCTGCCCGAGGACACGAAGCTCCAGCCCACCGACCACGTCACCATCAGCGACCCGCACGTACTGCTGCTGGGGCTCGGCACCACCCTCGGCGTGGTCTTCCAGGCGCTCATCATGGTGCCCTACCTCCGCAAGGCGGACATCAACCTGCGGCCCCTGTGGGGCGTGGACGAGCGCCTGCGGAACTTCGCCAGCATGGGCGTGGCCATCGTGCTCTACGTGGCGATCTCCCAGGCCGGTTGGGCGATCAATAACCAGATCGCCTCCAGCGCGTCCGGGGACGCCCCGACGATCTACATGAACGCCTGGCAGCTGCTGCAGATGCCCTACGGCGTCATCGGTGTCACCCTGCTGACCGCCGTCATGCCACGGCTATCCCGCAACGCCGCCGACGGCGACGATAAGGCCGTGGTCCGCGACCTCACCGTCGCCACCCGCCTGACCATGTTCGCGATGATCCCCATCATCGTGTTCATGACCGCATTCGGCGGAATCATCGGACCAGCGCTATTCGCCTACCGCTCCTTCTCCATGGAGACCGCCAGCGTGCTGGGTTGGACCGTCTCCTTCTCCGCCTTCACACTCATCCCGTACTCCCTGGTGCTGCTGCACCTGCGCGTGTTCTACGCCCGCGAGGAGGTCTGGACCCCGACCTTCATCATCGCCGGCATCACGATCACCAAGATCGCGCTGGTTTCCATCGCGCCGTTCATCGCCACCGAGCCGCGGCTGGTGGTGGTGCTGCTGGGGGCCGCCAACGGCTTCGGCTTCGTCACCGGCGCGATCATCGGCGTACTGCTGCTGCGCCGCTCCCTGGGCAACCTCAACTCGCGCGAGGTCATGCGCACCAGCCTCTGGGCCTTCGGCGCCTCCCTCGTCGGAGCGCTCGTCGCCTGGCTGGTGGACCTGGCTCTCACCAACACGATCATCACCCCCGGCCAGAACCCGGGCTTCCTGATTCGCCTGCTGATCACCGGCCCGGTGTTCCTCATCGCCACCGGCGTGGTCATGGCGCGCTCCAAGCTGCCCGAGGTTCTCACCGTCGGCTCCGCGCTCTCCCGCGTCCCCGGTATCGGCCGTTTCTTTTCCGGACGTCAAGCCGAGGAGGAACTGGGCTCCGCCGCAGAACGCATGGTTCCCGCCCCGCTGGGCCCCGCAGAGGCTGCCCGCGAGGCAGCCGTGGCCAACTCCCTGCTGCCGCCCCTGCCGCCACTATCCGCAGGGCGCGTGCGCGGGCCACGCCTGGTGCCCGGCGCGCCGATCCTGGACGGACGCTACCGCCTGCTCGCCGACCACGGTGGCTCCACCGCAGCCCGGTTCTGGCAGGCCCAGCGCACCGCCACCGGGGAACTGGTTGGGCTCACCATCCTCGACCCGCTGGCAGCGGTGCGCCAGGGCAAGCGCCCCGGCGAATACGTGCCGAACCAGTCCCGACTGGTGATGCAGGTGAAGCAGGAGATGTCGCGCAAGTCCCGCGCCATGATGGAGACCCAGGAGGCCGCCCTGGCGCGCGCCGGTGAGGGGGCCGAGGATGGGGCGAACCCGCTGGCCGGGCTCGCGCAGATCCAGCAGGTCATCGACAGCCCCGGCAGCGTGGTCGTGGTTTCCGATTGGACCGACGGCTCCGCACTCTCCGCAGTCGCGGAGTCCAGCCCGGACCCGCTGGCCGTCGGCTTCGCCGTGGCCGACCTCGCCGAGGCCGCCGCGGAGATGCACGACCACGGCCTGGCCCTCGGCGTGGACCACCGCGACCGCATCCGCATCAGCACCGCCGGGGGTGCTGTCCTCGCCTTCCCCGGCTACCTGCCGAATAACTCATCCGCGCAAGACATGCAGGGCATCGCAGCCGTCCTCGAGCTCCTGCTGGCCAACGTGCCGGTCTCGGAGATCCCGAAGGAACTGCTCGCCGAATCCCTGGCCGCCAGCAACCTCGACGCCGAACAGCGCGCCGCCGTCATCAGCGGCGGGGCAGCCAACCCGGCCACCGCGCACGCCGACACCACCGATGCGGACGAAGACGAAGCCGCAGACGGCGACGTCGCCGGCGACCGCGACGAGGGCGACGTCCCACCGAATCCAGCGGACCGCGACCCCCGCGAGCTGGCCACCAGGTTGCGCTACCTCACCTCCGGGGAGCTGGCGATCAACCCGGACGAAGCGCCGACCCCGCAGGTCCAGAAGACCGGCTTCGGTGTGCGCCAGGCGCGCCTGCAGCACGTCGCCGTCATCGGCGGCATCGCCATCGGCTCCGCCCTGCTCATCGCCGCGCTCGTCGCCAGCCTGCTCAGCGTGGTCGGCGGGGGACGGGAAGACTCGCCGCTATCCACGGACTCCATCCGCTCCGGCGCGGAGGGCATCATCAAGCGCGAGCCGACGATCGTGCCGATCCGCAACGTCCGCGAATGGATGCCCACCGGCGCGAAGGGCACCCTCGACGCACCCGAGGACGCCCAGCTGATCACCGACGGGCGCGCGGCGACGAAGTGGCAGTCCGACTCCTATCTCAGCCCACTGGGACGCACCCCGGAGGCGACGAAGGAGGGCATCGGACTGCTCGTGGACCTGCCGACCGACACCCGCATCCACGCACTGCAGCTGGAGGGGCTCGCACCCGGCATGAAGGTGGAGCTGCGCCGCGTCGACGAGGCCACCGCGCCGACCGACCCAGCTGCACCGAGTGGGGCAGCCATCCCGAACAAGGCGGGCGCCAAGGCCTCCGCCCAGCCGACCGCCTCGGAGGAGCCGAGCGCCGCGGAGGCCACGCCAGAGGGTGAGGCGACGGCCACCCCGACCAGCGGAAACCAGTCCGCCAACCTGCGCAAGGTCCCGCTCACCCTGGACGAGACCACCTCGCTGGGCACCGTGACCGCCACCGAATCCACGATGAACGTGGAGTTCCACGGCGAGGACGGGCAGGACGTCCTCGTGGGCCAGGGTGCGAACCAGAAGCTGCTGAAGGCCCTGGCTGCGGTCAAGGCCAAGGAAGCAGCGAAGGCTGGCGACGCGGAAGGTGCCGGGTCCGATGCGACGTCCAAGGAGGAGGACGCCGCGAAGAAGGAACAGGGCACCAAGCCGATGAAGCAGCTGCTGATCTGGATCACCCAGCTGCCTGAGGCCGACGGCCGCGCCACCGTGGGCGAACTGCGGGTCATGGGCACCTGGCAGGGCCAGAACCGCGTGGATGAGACCAGCACCGCGCCAAGCAGCCCGGCGCGGGGGAGTTCCGCGCGGGGGAGCGCACGCGCTTATCCACAAGAGCGGAGTTAACCCCGCTGAGCCGTCCACAGCTTTGAGCGCCCCGGCGCCATCGACATCACGATGGTCGGGGCGCTCATTAGTGTCTAAGCCACGATCCAGGCTCACCAGGGGAAAGGGGAGGGGCCATGAGGGCACCAGTCACCGACACACAGCACAGCAACGCGCCGGATAGGGCGTTGGACGCTACGGCGGCCACCACGGCGACCAGCACGTTGGCCAGCACACCGAGTAACGCGGGGGACGTGACGCACACCAACGCGCACCGCACCGACCGGGAACTGCTCGCCGAACACATCGCCGGCGACCCGCTCGCACTCCACACGCTGCTGGCCCGCCACGAGGTCCGCATGCACTGGGCAGAACGCGCCGCGGGCGTCCCGGAGAGTGAACTGGCGGACGTCCACCAGGAAGCCGTCCTGAAAATCCACCGCCGTGCCGCCACCTTCCGCAACCGCTCCAGCGTCGTGACCTGGATGGTGACCATCGCGCACCGCACCGCCCTGAACTTCGTGACCGCTCAGCACCGGCGCGGGCACCGCCACCGCGAGGACATCAGCGACTGCGAACGCGACCTGCCGACCTCGCACGTCGCACCGAACCGCGAGCTCAGCGTTGACCTACACAACGCGTTGGCCAGCATCCCGATCCTGTTCCGGCAGACCGTCGTGCTACGCGGAATGCTCGGCTATTCCATCTCCGAGATCTCCACGATGCTCGACGTCGCGCCCGGCACCGTGAAGTCCCGCTACTCGCGGGGACGTCGCCTGCTGCAGGACCACCTCGTGCTCGCGGACTATGCCGACCACCCCTGAGCTGGGAATATATCCCGTGTCTGGTGGGTTAGATAAAGTGCGTTAGGAAAGCGAAACCCACATCAAAGAACACGAGCGAGGTCACATGTCTCAGCCCTTCCTGCAGGCCAACGTCGGAATCGGCGTGAACAAGGCGGGCGACGCCGCGGACGCAGCCACCCCAGCCGATACTCCCGATACCTCCGCCAGCTCCGGCGGCACCCACGACCCTGCGGAGAAGATCCACAACGTAATCATCGTGGGCTCCGGGCCAGCCGGCTACACCGCCGCGATCTACGCCGCCCGCGCCGAGCTCGAGCCGATCGTCTTCGAGGGCATGGACTTCGGCGGCCTGCTGATGCAGACCACCGAGGTGGAGAACTTCCCGGGCTTCGCCAAGGGCATCCAGGGCCCAGAGCTGATGGACGAAATGCGCAACCAGGCGGAGCGCTTCGGCGCCGACCTGCGCATGGAGGACGTCGAGAAGATGGACCTGACCGGCGAGATCAAGAAGGTCTGGGCAGACGGCGAAGAGTACCAGGCACGCGCCGTCATCCTCGCCACCGGTGCGGCACCGCGCTACCTGAACATCCCAGGCGAGCAGGAGATGATCGGCCGCGGCGTGTCCGCCTGCGCCACCTGCGACGGCTTCTTCTTCAAGGACCGCAAGATCGCCATCGTCGGCGGCGGCGACTCCGCGATGGAGGAGGCAGACTTCCTCACCAAGTTCGGCGAGACCGTGACCCTCATCCACCGCCGCGACGAGTTCCGCGCCTCCAAGATCATGCAGGAGCGCGCCCGCCAGAACCCGAAGATCGAGTTCCTCATGAACTCCAAGGTCACCGCCGTCCACGGCGAAAACGCAGTGACCTCCCTGACCATCGAGGACACCGTTACCGGCGAAAGCCAGGAGATGGAATTCGACGCCCTCTTCGTCGCCATCGGCCACGACCCGCGCGTCAGCGTCTTCGAGGGCCAGGTGGAGCTGAAGGAGGACGGCTACGTCAAGGTCGACGAGCCCACCACCGCCACCAGCCTGCCGGGTGTGTTCGCCGCCGGCGACCTCGTGGACTCCCACTACCAGCAGGCCATCACCGCAGCTGGCAGCGGCTGCCGTGCCGCCCTGGACGCGGAGAACTACCTCGCCGCACTGCCCGCCGACGAGGGCTAAAACTCCACGCCACAGCACGCTGCTGGCCTCCCGAGCTTTTCCGGGTTTCACGGTATCCTGGGACAAGGAAAACTCCGGTGGATCACCAACCCAAGGACCACCCAACCCCCGGAAAGGCAGGGCCAGCATGTCGAACATCATCACGGTCACGCAGCAGACGTTTAAGTCCACCGTTGTCGAATCCGACCTGCCGGTACTCGTCGATTTCTGGGCCCAGTGGTGCCAGCCCTGCCTGCGCATGAACCCCACCCTCGAAGAACTTGCCGAGGAGATGGACGGTCGCGCCGTCGTCGCGAAGGTCAACGTCGACGAAGAGCGCGCGCTCGCAGCGATGTTCCAGGTGATGTCCATCCCAGCCCTCATGGTCTTTAAGGACGGCAAGAAGGTCGCGGAATTCACCGGCCTGCAGCAGAAGGGCACCCTCGTCGAGAAGCTGGAATCCCTCGCCTAGACCGCGGGAAACCCTGGACCACCAGCAACTGTTCGGAAAGTAGGACGCAGCGAGCCGTGACGGATAAACAACACGCCGAGAACCGCGCACCCCGCGTGGGCCAGCAGAATGTGCTGCTCACCGTGGGCGATAAGAGCCCCCGGGTCGCCGAGGTGCGCAGCGCACTCGCCCGGCTCGGCATGCTCTCCGACTACGGCTCCGCCCTCACCGCCTCCAATAACCAACAGTGGTCCGAGGAAGAGGAATTCTTCGACGCCCTCCTGGCAACCACCCTGCGGGCCTTCCAGCAGCAGCGTGGCATCATCGCCGACGGCGTGATCAACGAAACCACCCTGCGCGCCCTGCGCGAGGCCTCCTACAAGCTCGGCAACCGGGTGCTGAGCCTGCAGGACCCGCAGTACGTCGGCGACGACGTCTCCGAACTCCAGTCCCAGCTCTACGACCTGGGCTTTTACACCGGTCGCGTGGACGGGCACTTCGGCCCGGACACCCACCAGGCCGTCACCCAGTACCAGTTCGAGTACGGGCTGAACTCCGACGGCATGGTCGGCCCGGACACCCTCCGTGCGCTGGCCTACCTGGGCCGCCGCATCACCGGTGGCTCCCCGAACTCCATCCGCGAGAAGGAGATGATCCGCGCCGCGGGTCCGCAGCTCTCCGGCAAGCGCGTGGTCATCGATCCGGGCTGCGGCGGCGACGACCAGGGCACCGCCGTGAAGGGGCCCTACGGCACGATCACCGAGCAGGAGATCCTCTGGGACCTCGCCAACCGCCTGGAGGGGCGCATGATCTCCGCGGGCATGGAGACGATCCTCTCCCGCAGCCGCACCGCGAACCCCAGCGATACGGAGCGCGCGGACCTGGCCAATGCCTTCGGGGCAGACCTGGTGATCTCCCTGCGCACCGATAGCTACCCGAACGAGCGCGCGAACGGCGTGGCCAGCTTCTACTTCGGCTCCGAGAACGGCTCGAGGTCCATGGTGGGCGAGAAGCTCTCCGGCTACATCCAGCGCGAGATCGCCGCGCGCACCGACCTGCTGAATTGCCGCACCCACGCCCGCACCTGGGACATCCTGCGGCTCACGAAGATGCCGACCGTGCAGGTCGTCCCCGGTTATCTGACGAACCCGGACGACGCAGCGGCGCTGACCTCGCCCGAGGTGCGCGACATCATCGCGGAGGCCATCGTCGTCTCCGTGAAGCGCCTGTACCTGATGGACCAGGACAGCCACCGCACCGGGCAGTTCAGCTTCACGGAGCTGCTGCGCATCGAGCAGCAGTAGGGGAACGGGGCCTAGAAGGCCTCGCCCTCGTGGTCGAGGAAGAGGTTATACGCACCGGAGACCTCACGGCGGTAGCGCGGGTAGAGCTCGTGATCGTCCACGCGCTCGAACTCGGCCTCCTCAACCACGTCCATAGAGAGCATCGGGGCCACGCTGAGGGCGTCCTTCAGCAGGTTGCCCGTGTGCAGGGCCTCCGGCGTCTGCCAGCCGCGGTATGCCTCTGGCACGTAGCTGGGAGCGTTCTCGATCCGCAGGCTAGGGTCCAGGCTGGACCGGGAGCTCGCCGCGCTCGACGGGGAGGGGAAGGACGGCGTCCCGCTGTACTCCACGCCCGCATCCCGGGCCACGCCTCGGGATTCCTGCTCCTGTTTGCGTAGCAGCTCGTCGAGGGCGTCCTCGTCGCGAGCGAAGACCTCCACGGCGCTGAACCCGCGGCGGCCGGCCTCCACCAGGACCGTCTCGATGAGGCGGTGCTCAAGGTAGAGGCCCATGAAGGCATCCTCGACGTATACATCGCTGAGCAGGAGCGCGTCGGAGGACACGGAGGAGGGCAGGCCCTCCACTCCCGGCAGGAAGCGCGTTGGAGCGAAGAAGACGGTCGCGGCGGGTTGCAGCTTGCGGCCGGGCACGCCCGTCCCCACAAAGGCGGTGAAGCCGCAGGTGCCCCAGCTCATGAGGGTGCGCTGGATCCACAGCTGCTTGTCGAAGGCAGGGTCCTCGGTATGGGTCGGCCCATACAACGGATCCCACGGCAGCGCCCAGAACGTGCTGAGTGCGGCGTCCTCCGTGATTTGCTCCGCGTTATCAAAGCTCAGAGCGCGGATTTCAACCTCCACGGTCTCTCCCTCCCTGATGAGCTTAAGCCGGTCGGCTCAACTATCGCGTGATGATGTGTCTATACGGGCAAGCAACGCCAGAAGCCTCGTGGGCTCGGCCAGCGTGGGCCAGGTGTTGCTTCTGGGGCCTATCTTAGGACGGCCGTTGGCCCCGTGAGGCAATTTAGAAAATCGGGCCGAAAAACATGCATTGTTTCACGTGAAACAATTCCGGGCGCCGCTGGGCGGATTGCCACGCTGATTGCCGCCCCGGAGCTCCGTCACGGCGGGCTACGACGGGCGCGCCAGCCTGGTTTAACTCACCGGGTGCCGTTGTCGGCTGCCGCCAATGGCGGCGGCCACGGGCGCAGCCGAGTACCGAAACTACTGTTCGCCGCCACCGAGAATCTCGATGATGCGGTCGAAGTCCTCCTGGCCACCGAACTCGACGACGATGCGGCCGCGCTTCTTGCCCATCTGGACGCTGACCTTGGTCTCCAGGGTGTCCGCGAAGTCGTCCACCCAGCTGTTGACGTAGTCCGGCAGGGGAGCAGGGGTGCGCTGCTTGCGCTCCTGCTTCTGCCCTTCGCCACGGTTCATCAGCGTGACCGCTTCCTCCGTGGCGCGGACGCTCAGGCCCTCGGCGACGATGCGGTCAGCCAGCTGTGCCTGCGCGTCCTCCCCGCCCTTGAGCCCCAGCAGGGCACGGGCGTGGCCTGCACTGAGCACGCCTGCGCTCACGCGCCGCTGCACCGCGACGGGCAGCTGGAGTAGGCGAATCATGTTCGCGATCAGGGAGCGGGAGCGCCCGATGCGCTTGGCCAGCTGCTCCTGGGTCACGCCGAACTCCTCGAGCAGCTGCTGATAAGCGGCAGCCTCCTCAAGCGGGTTCAGCTGTACGCGGTGGATGTTCTCCAGCAGGGCATCGCGCAGCATCGCGTCGTCCTGCGTCTCACGGACGATGGCCGGGATCGTCTCCAGGCCAGCCTTCTTGGAGGCTCGGAGGCGTCGCTCGCCCATGATGAGCTCATAGGGAGCAGGCGCGCCGCTGACCGGGCGCACCACGATCGGCTGCATGAGCCCGAACTCCCGGATGGAGTGGACCAGCTCGTTCAGCTGCTCTTCATCGAAGACCGCACGGGGCTGCTTCGGGTTCGTCGTGATCGCGTCGAGGGGGAGTTCCTGATAGGTCGCGCCGAAGCTATCCGCATTGGGGACGTCCGAGGTGCCGGACTCACCGTGAGGCTCAGCCGAGCTCTGCGGCGCGGTCGAACCCTGCGGTGCGAACGAGCTTGCGGTGCGGGACTGGGAACCGCTCTTCTTCGTGGCGCCGTCCTTCGAAGCGCCAGCCTTCGCAACCTTCGAACCCTTGGTCCCCTCGGCATCCGAACCGGTAGCTCCGCCCGACCCCGCGGAGGAGGATTTTTGGGCCTGCTCGTCGGTGTTCTCACCCATACTGGAGGTTGGGCGATTAACGTCACTGTGACGAATATCCGCTCCGCCATGTCCAGACGCCGATCCGGCGCCGCCGCGAGCAGCATCGCCGGAATCCTGACCCGCGTTCCGGCGGGCCGCTGCACCGCCCGCGCCACCGCCGCCGAGAATCACGTCGGCCGCGCCGTTGCCCAGACCCGGGCGAGATGGCCCGGTCGGGATCAGGCTCGCGAGACCGCGACCGAGTCCGCCGCGTCGGGTGGCCTCCCGGTCAGGGAGAGCCGCGGGCATCGCCGGCTTGCGGGCCGCCCCACGAGGCGCCTTCGCGCCACCCTGAGCGCTCGAAGCCTTCTTAGATGCCGAATCCTTCTTAGCCACGGTCTTTACCTTCAATCCAAAGTTGTGATGATGGGGGAGGCGGGGTCTGCCCGGACACCGGGCATTGTTTCACGTGAAACATTCGAGGGTTTAGATGTTGTGCAGCTCCGGCGCGATGCCGATCGGGGCGGTCTCCTCGCTCGGGAGGTAGTCGCCACGCTTGGCGAACTCGACAGCGGCGTCAAAATAAGCCAGGGCGCCGCGCGAACCACCGTCGTACTGGAGAACGGTCTGGCCGTACCCCGGAGCCTCGGACACCTTGACGGACCGCGGGATGTGGTTATCCAGGACCACGGAGCCGAAGTGGTTCCGCACCTCGTCGGAGACCTGCTCGGAGAGCTTCGTGCGCCCGTCGTACATGGTCAGCAGGACGGCGCTGATGTGCAGGTTCTTGTTGAGGTTCTCGCGGATCATCGAGATGTTGTTGAGCAGCTGGCCCACGCCCTCGAGCGCGTAGTACTCGCACTGGATGGGGATGAGGACCTCATCCACCGCGGTCATCGCGTTGATGGTGAGCAGGCCAAGGGAGGGCGGGCAGTCGATAAACACGTAGTCGAAGCCCTGTTCGGCCAGAAAGTCATCGTTGATCGCATCGACCAGGCGGTATTCGCGCCGGACCATCGAGACGAGCTCGATCTCCGAGCCGGCAAGGTCGATGGTGGCCGGGATCGTGTAGACGTTCTCGTTCACCGGGTTCTGCTGCATCACCTCGGCAGCGCTCATCTCGCCGATCAGCAGCTCGTAGCTGGAGGGGGTGCCCATCCGGTGCTCGGCGTCGAGTGCGGTGGAGGCGTTGCCCTGCGGGTCCAGGTCGATGACCAGAACCTTGAGGCCGTGCAGCCCCAGCGCCCAGGCGAGGTTCACCGTGGAGGTGGTCTTACCAACCCCACCCTTCTGGTTGGCGATCGTGATCTTCCGGGGCTTCTCCGGCTTCGGAAGCTTCAGGTTGTGGGCGTTCTGCATCTTGGCAGCCTGGCGCGCGGCCTGCGCGATCGGGGTGTCATCCCACTGCATTGGTGCCACTACCTTTCCTCCGTCCGTCGCGATCCTCGCGATCGCGGCAATGTTTCACGTGAAACAATTTCCTTGAGGCGCTAGCTCTAGCGCGCCTTTTCCACAATGACGGCGAAGGTGGATTCCTCCAGCACGCCCTTGCCCAGCTCAACCACGGAGCGTTTCCCTCCGCCAACCTTATCAATCTGGGCCTTATCCCGCTCCAGCTCTTCAGCCACGGAACTGCCCTTCAAAGCGCGCATCTGGCCACCCACACGGGCCAGGGGGAGGGACCACTGGCACAGGCGACCAAGTGGAGCGACGGCCCGGGAAGTCACGACGTCCGCGCCCGCAAGCTTCCGGACGATTGCCTTTTCTTCCGCACGTCCACGGTGGACTTCGACGTTGTCCAGGCCAAGGTCCTCAACGACCTCTTCCAGGAACTTCGTGCGGCGCAGCAGCGGCTCCAGCAGCTGAACCTTCACGTTGGGACGTGCGATGGCCAGCGGAATGCCTGGGAGGCCCGCACCGGAACCGACGTCGATGACCCGCTCGCCGTCCTCGATGATCTCGGCGAGGACGGCGGAGTTCATGATGTGGCGATCCCAGATGCGCGGCACCTCGCGGGGGCCGATGAGGCCACGCTGGATGCCGGCGGTCTCAAGCCACTGGGCGTAGCGTTCGGCCAGGGGAGCGCGGTCGCCAAAGACCTCAACCAGATTCTCCGGGCGCAGCCCATCGACCTGAAGCTCGCCCCCGTGGTTATCCGGCGTCAGGGACGTGATCTGCTGCTCACCGGTAGAGTCGCCGGCAGCCGCGGCACCCTTATTGAGGTGCGCAGCGGCCGGGTTGGGGGACTGGTTTTTCGAAGCGTCAGAATCACGATGTTTCACGTGAAACATTCTAGTGCCTTTCCACGACAACCCAACTCCCTCCCAGAACGGGTGGGGAAGAGAACCACGGGAGGGTGGCGACGTCCTGAAAAGAGCAAAGAAAAAGCGCCACACGGCGAACCGTGCGGCGCTAGGGGCGGAAGGCTGGAGCTACTTCTTCCGCTTCTTATTGTTCTGCGGCTTCGCGCCCGGCTTCGGGGCGGAGGTGCGGCGAGCCTCGAGCTTCGCCTGGCGCTCCTCCTCCTCTTCCTTATCCATGATGCCGAACAGGATGCGCTGCTGGACGAAGGTCCACAGACCGTTGGTGAACATGTACAGAGCCAGACCAACCTGCCAGAGGAAACCACCGGCCAGGATCAGCAGCGGCATGAACCACAGCATGATGCGCTGCATCATGTCCATCTGCATCTGCATCTGCTGAGCCTTCAGGTCATCAGCTGCCGGCTTCGGGTTATTCGCCTGACGCTTCTTGTTGCGGTTCAGGGACAGGCGAGCGGTGAAGTGCATGATCACCGCAGCGCCCAGCATCAGCGGCAGGACGACGGCGATGATGTTCGCCTTCGTGAAGTCCGGGGCGATGCCTGCCGGGGAGAAGGCGCCGTAACCGGAGGGGTCCATGGAGATGTAGGAGGACAGCGGCGCACCGAACAGGCGGGCGTCGAGGAAGGACTGAACCTCGTCCACGCCGAAGACATAGTTCGGGGTGTTACGGGTCTCCTCGATGCTCATGCCCAGCTGGCCAGTGCCCGTGCCGGTGCGGTTGAAGGAACGCAGCACGTGGAACAGGCCAATGAAGATCGGCATCTGAACCAACATCGGCAGGCAGGCCGCCATCGGGCGGACACCCATCTCCTGCTGCGCCTTGCGCACCTCAACCATCAGCTTCTGCTGATCATTGGCGTACTTGCGCTGGAGTTCCTTCATCTTCGGCTGGAACTCCTGCATCTTGCGCGAGGAGCGGAGCTGGTTAGCGGTGGGCTTGACCAGCAGGATACGGATGGTCACCACGAGGAAGACGATGGAAAGCGCCCACGTGATGCCCGCGGTCGGGTCGAGCACATAGCCAAACACTTTGTGCCAGAACCACAGGACCGCTGAAATCGGGTAATAAATAAAATTCAGCACGTCTGGAGGGATCCTCTACTTTTCGGACGTCTCAAAATCTTGCGGAGTCTCTTCAGGTTTGGGCTTAGCCCTGCGCTTGCGGGGCGGAACGGGGTCCCACCCGCCCGGATGCCAAGGGGCACAGCGCAACAGCCGACCTATTGACAGTAACAGCCCCTTGAGCAGACCATGCCTTTCCAACGCCGTGAGAGCGTAATTACTGCAGGTCGGCTCGAAGCGGCATGATGGCCCCATTTTAAGGGGCGAAAGGAAATCCTGATAGGCCAGCACTGCTCGGCGAGCCAGCGCGGCACGGCCAGTGACGCGGCGACGCGCGGTACGGCTGTCGGCGCCGGGCTTGAAGTCAGCCTGGGAGCCGGGGTTGCGGTGGGATTCGATGCCAGGCTGTGAGCTGTGCTCAGCGGGCTGAGCACTGCGCTCACTAGGCTTAGCGCCACGCTCAGCGGGAGAGCCGGGAGAGGCAGCGTCGCACATCGGACTCCAACTCCTTACTGCTAGCCTTCGCGCTGCCGGGAAGGGCGCGCACCACCACAAAGCTGGTCTCCTGCAGCTGCGGGGACGCCGCGGTGGCGTCGTCGTCGATGATGGCGGCAAGGACGGCGCGCAACTTGCGGGAGACAGCGTGGCGGACCACGGCGTTGCCGACCGCCTTCGAGACGATGAGGCCCGCGCGCGGTCCGCCGGTTAGCTCCAGCGGGGCCTCGGGGCCAGGTTCCGGAGTCCAGAGGTGGACGACGACGGTGCGGCTGCCCTTGCGCGCACCCTTCTTCACCACGGTGCTAAACAGCGCGGAGGAGCGGAGACGGTGTTCCGGTGCCAGCATGGGCGGCTCCTTCGTGGTCGGGTGGGTGCACGCGGGACTGAAAGCAGATTGCCCCGCATAAGGGTGAAATTACAGCAAAAACGGCGCCCACCGAGTGGCAGGCGCCGGAGCTTCCCACGTGGTGGGAGAGTGTGCGGCCAGGCTGGCCGCCCGCTCGATTAAGCGGTCAGGGACTTGCGGCCCTTACGACGACGTGCGGACACGATCGCGCGACCTGCGCGGGTGCGCATGCGGGTGCGGAAGCCGTGCACGCGTGCGCGACGGCGGTTATTAGGCTGGTAAGTACGCTTCGACACGGTACTTCACTCCTTAAAACTACGCGCGGAGGCGAAGCGCTGCGGCACCGTGATTAGGCGATGGCAGGGAGTGTTCCCTGCCACTGCGCCCGTGCGGTGCGCTGTACGCCACGCTGTCCACGCCGGTGGACTTGTGGTTGCCAGGGCTTCGGCGCCACGTGTGGAATGTGGGCGACGCAAAGCATCCGGCCAAAACGGCATCCGATACAAGGTCGGCTGTTGCCATAGACCGTTTAAGAATACTCAGCGGGGGAGCCGAAAACCAAATCTTCGCAGGATGACAGGCGTGTCATTTAAATCGCGGCCCGTGGAAAACTCCGCGCAATGCTGCGCTTTTGTGGATTGATCATCACACACGGTGGAATGTCAATCCACACAGCTTGTGGATAACTTCTCCACCCCCGAAGGTTAAAGCACTGGTTTAGGGTTCGTTTGCGCAGGTCAACTGCCTTTTCGGAGAAAATTAGAAGTTATCCACAGGATCGGGGTAAATTGGGGACAACTCAATGGACAAGTTATCCACAGGTGTGGACAGCTCTGTGGAATCCCAGAACACACGCCAAATCCGGCTGTGGGCAAAAATGTGGGTTCAGTGTGAACTCACGTGTAAATTGAAATGTCCTTAACGGTTACCCCCGACCCTGGAAGAGAAGAAAAAGGCTCGCGCATGACACACGCCCCAGATCCCGCGGATCCCACAAAATTCGCCACCATCTGGCACGGCCTCGTCGACGCGTGGATCGAGGGCGATGGCACCCAGTTCCCGCCGCTCTCCGCCTCCTCCCGCAGTGTGCTGCGGCAGATCCAGCCCGTCCTCTTCATCAACGGGATCGCCGTGATGACCACGCCAAACGAGTGGTCCAAGGGGGTCGTGGAGGGCGCGCTCGCCGAGCCGATCGAAAAGGTTCTCGGGGATATCCTGCAATCCCCAGTCACCCTCAGCCTCTCCATCCGGGAAGCCGAGCCGGAGGACGCAACCCCGCCGGCCAGCGCCAACACCGCAGGTAACGCTGCCGAACAGCAGGCCCCAGTCGCCGATTCCGCAGCACACACCCCGGCACCATCCACCCCAGCTGCTCATTCGACAACAGCGCCCACGCCGGCAACCCCCACAGCAGCAGAGGCGCGAGCACCACAATCCACGGCGCCATCCCAGCCCTCTGCACCCGCGGAATCCCCACAGCACGACCCGAAGCAGGACGAGCACACCCGCATCCTCGCCGCCGAGCGCCTGGCCCAGCAGCACCAGGGCGCCAACCAGCCAGAATCCCGCAACGAGGTCTTCGTGCCGGCCGAGGCGTCGTCGTCCCCAACCGCGGACACGGACGAGGGCGACCGGGACTCGGACACCCTGCTGAACAAGAAGTACACCTTCGAAAGCTTCGTTATCGGCGGCTCCAACCAGTTCGCGCACGCCGCCTGTCGCGCCGTCGCCGAAGCCCCAGCTCGCGCCTATAATCCGCTGTTCATCTGGGGCGAATCCGGCCTCGGCAAAACCCACCTGCTGCACGCCATCGGCCACTATGCCAAGGAGCTGCAGCCGGACATGCGCGTGCGCTACGTGTCCAGCGAAGAGCTGACGAATGACTTCATTAACTCCATCGCCAACGACCGCCGCGAGGAGTTCAAGCGCGAATACCGCAACCTGGACATGCTGATCGTGGACGATATCCAGTTCCTGCAGGGCAAGGAGTCCACGCAGGAGGAGTTCTTCCACACCTTCAACGCGCTCCACCAGGCGAATAAGCAGATCGTGCTCTCCTCCGACCGTCCGCCGCGCCAGCTGACCACGCTGGAGGACCGCCTGCGCACGCGTTTCGAGGGCGGGTTGATTACGGACGTCCAAACCCCGGACCTGGAAACCCGCATGGCGATTCTGTCCCGGAAGGCGGCCGCGGAGGGCACCACGCTGCCGGAGGATGTGCTCGAGCTGATCGCGAGCCGGTACGAGACCTCCATCCGCGAGCTGGAGGGCGCGCTGATCCGCGTGACGGCCTATTGCTCCCTGGGTAAGGAGCCAATCACGAAGCAGGCTGCGGAGATCGCGCTGCGGGACATCATGCCGGTCGACGATGTGCAGATGACCCCACAGGTCATCATCGATGTGGTGTCCTCTTATTTCGACCTGACCGTCGATGAGCTGGTGGGGAAGGGGCGCACGAAGCGTTTCGTGCAGGCGCGCCAGATCGCGATGTATCTGTGCCGTGAGCTGACGGATCTTTCGCTGCCGAAGCTGGGGCAGGCCTTTGGCGGCCGCGACCACACGACGGTCATGCACGCGGAGCGGCGCATTCGAGAGCAGTTGACGGAGGATCGCGTCACCTTTAACGAGGTCCAGGAGCTGACGCAGCGCGCGAAGGCCGCGGCGCGGGGTTAGTCCTTCTTTCTCGAGCTTTCTTCGGGGAGTTCCGCAGGTTTCGGGACGTCAACGCGTTCGTTGGGGTTTCTGCGGGCGTTTTCTGGGGCGGTTCCCGCGGCAGGGGCTTGAAGTTAAGGACGTCCGCGCGCGGCGACGGCGCCCGGTTTTCTTGAAATTTGGGGCTTTCACACCGGATTGTGTTTGGGGGCGGAAACGCAAATTTTTGGGGGTGACGGTGAGAGCTCGGGGGATCGTCGTCCACAGTTATGCACAGTTATCCACAGCGTTCGGTGGATAACTCACCCGGAATGTGGATAAAAATAGGTCTGTGACCATGATTTTCCGGAGTTATCCACATGTCCACAGGGTTTTCCACAAGCGTAATTACAAGTTTGTGTTTTCGGGTGGATCAAGTTGGGGTTCAAGGTTGAAGCTCGTGACCTGGGGTTTCTGTGGATAACTACCCAGATCTTGGGAAACCGCAGGTGGATGGGCTGTGGATAACTCGCGAATGACAAAAGTTATCCACAATTGGGCACAGTTATCCACAAAGTCGTCCACCCGAACCCCACACCCCGATTCGGCCCCCGGCGTGGGTAAATGACATGTTTTCCACAGTTTTCACACCCCCTACTAACACTGCTGAACTTCCCAATTGGCAAAGAGAGGAGAAATTGGTGGTGTGCATAGTCCCGGTCTGCCCGGCGAAGCCGTGCCAAGCCGCGAAGGGAAGCGAATAACAAGCAAGCGCACTTTCTTCGGCCGTGTCCGGTGCGTCGGCTAGTCTTGAGACTCGAAGAAAAAGACAAAGTTTTGAAGCACGTTCAAGGCGATGAACGTTGACCGGAGGGACAGCTCAGCATGGAGCAAGAAAATGTGAGTTTCTCGGTTGCGAAGGATGATTTCGCATCTGCACTGGCATGGGTCGCCCGTGCGCTGCCCACGAAGCCAACCCAGCCGATCCTGCGTGGCGTGATGATCCTCGCGGATGACGATGGCCTGGAGCTGTCGGGCTTCGACCGGGAAGTCTCCACCCGCGTGCGCGTGAATGCCAATGTTGACGAACCAGGCCGCATCCTCGTGGCCGGTAAGTTGGCATCCGACATCGTCGGCGCACTTCCGGGTAAGGAAATCACCATGGAGTACTCCGGCTCCACGGTCCTGGTTCGCAGCAGCAGCTCCCGTTTCGAACTTCCCGCGATGACCATCGAGGATTACCCAGTCCTGCCGGACATGCCGGCCGTGACCGGCACCATCGACCCGAATCTCTTCACCGAGGCCATCAGCCAGGTAGCGATCGCAGCGGGTAAGGACGACACCCTCCCGATGCTCACCGGTATCCGCATGGAGATCGACGGCGAAAATGTGGTTCTCGCAGCAACCGACCGCTTCCGCCTGGCTGTTCGTAGCTTCCAGTGGAACCCGGCGTCCGCCGACGCTAAGGCTGAGCTGCTGATCCCGGCCCGCACGCTGGCGGACACCGCCCGCACCCTGGATCACAGCCTCAACGATCCGATCGAGATCGCCATCGGTTCGGGGGAGGCCATCGGTGCGGACGGCCTGCTCGGCATCGTCACCGATGCCCGCCGCACGACCACCCGCCTGCTGGATGCGGACTTCCCGAAGTTCCGCCCGCTGCTGCCGGCCCGCCACAACGCGATGGCCTCCGTGGAGATCGCACCGCTGCTGGACGCGATCCGCCGTGTCTCCCTGGTCGCGGAGCGTAATTCCCAGATCCGGATGCACTTCGAGGAGTCCACGCTGACCCTTTCCGCCGGCGGCTCCGATGTTGGTCAGGCCGAGGAAGTCCTGAACTGCGCCTACCACGGCGAGCCGCTGACCATCGCCTTCAACCCGGCGTACCTCAAGGACGGCCTGAGCGCGATCCACACCGAGCGCGTGGTCTTCGGATTCACCCAGCCTTCCCGCCCCGCGATCCTCATTCCTGCCCCGGCCGAGCTGCCGGAGGCCGAGGAGGACGGCACCTTCCCGGACCCGGAGACCAACTTCAAGTACCTGCTCATGCCGGTGCGCCTGCCGGGCTAAAGCCCGCGCGAACCCTCGGCATAGAGTGGAATCATGTTTGTCCGCAGCCTAGAACTCCACGACTTCCGGTCGTGGCGGGAACTCTCGCTGCAGCTGGACCCGGGTGTCACGGTGTTCTCCGGGCCCAACGGGCACGGCAAGACCAACATCGTCGAGGCCCTGGGCTACCTGGCCCACCTGGGATCCCACCGGGTGAACACCGATTCCGCGCTGGTCCGGGAGGGCCAGCAGATCGCCCGGGTCTCCGCCACGGCGGTGAACCACAATCGCGAGCTCACCGCCCACATCGCGATCCGTGGCCACGGATCCAACCGCGCCCACATCAACCGCACTCAGCTGGCCACCACCAGCGAGCTGCTGGGCATCGTCCGCACCACGCTGTTCTCCCCGGAGGACCTCGCCCTGGTGCGCGGCGAACCGGAGCAGCGCCGCAAGTTCCTGGACGAGATCATGGTCGCCCGCTACCCGCGGCTTGCGGCGGTGAAGGCGGATTACGATAAGTCCCTGCGCCAGCGCAATGCTCTGCTGCGCAATAACGCCTACGCCCTGCGTATCGCCCCCGAGAACGACACGGAGCGCCTCTCAGCACTCGCCACCCTGGACGTCTGGGACGCACAGCTGGCTGCGTTGGGCGGGCAGATCATGTCCGCGCGGGTGCAGATCGTTCACGACCTCGCACCACACGTCGCGCAGACCTACGCCCGGCTCGCCCCGGAGTCCCGGCCCGCGCACATGGCGTACACCTCGACCGTGGACGCGGACCTGGCCCAGGTGGGCGTGCTGCTGGGTGAGGCGGAGCTCGAACGCGACCCGGCAGCCGAGCTGGCGCTGCTCTCCCCGGAGGTCGCCGAGGCCACGTTGCTGCAGGCCTACGCCCGCAAGCGCACCCAGGAGGTGGACCGCGGCACCACGCTGATCGGCCCGCACCGCGACGACCTCGTGCTCATGCTGGGTGCCCAGCCCGCCAAGGGTTTCGCCTCCCACGGGGAATCCTGGTCTTTCGCCCTGGCGTTGCGGCTCGGTGCGTTCTTCATGCAGCGCGAGGATGGCGTGGAACCGGTGGTCATTTTGGATGACGTTTTCGCGGAGTTGGATTCCTCCCGACGTCAACAGCTCGTCGGGCTGCTCACCGAAGCTGAGCAGGTGCTCATCACCGCGGCCGTGGGTGAAGATATTCCGGCTGAGCTGCGGGATATCGCCACATTCCATGATGTTCGCGCGGTGCATGTCACCGAGGAGGGCCAGCAGCGGCGGATCTCCGTGATCGACGAGACCATCCCCCGCGATAGCGTCCCGGAGCAGGCTGCCGACGAGGGTGAGCAGGCGTGACGGAACACCAGCCACGCGAGCAGCAGCCGCGTGAGAATCCCAACCGCGAGGAGCAGTTCCTCGACCCCGTCGCCCAAGCACTGGAAGCCATCAAAAAAGCCGGCGGCAAGCCCGCGACCGGCAAGAACGCCGATCTTCCCCGCATGGCTCGCAGGAACGGCTGGAACCGGGGACGCCGTGGCACGCTCGCGGAACCTGCCGCGGACTCCGGCAACACAGGCAGCACAGCGCGCACCAGCTCCGGCGTCCAGCGCATCAAAACCCGCATGGACGGCCGCGCCGACCGCAGCTACCGCGACCCCGGCAGCTTCTCCGCCCTGCTCAGCCGCGAAATCCGGCGCCAGGGCTGGGAGGAAAACGTCGGCGTCCGCCGCCTCATGCAGGACTGGGAGCACCTCGTCGGTCCAAAGATCGCGGCACACACCCGGCCGGTGAAATTCGACGAGAAAAACAAATTCCTCCACGTCCAGAGCGACTCCACACCCTGGGCAACCCAACTCCGCCTCATCCAGGCGACCATCCTGAAGAAAATCGCCCAGGAGCTGGGGCCGGACGTCGTCGTCGAACTAAAGATCCACAACCCGGACTACGGGCCGCGACAGACCGGCCGCCTCCGCGTCCAGGGGCGGGGCAAACGTGACGATTACGGCTGAGCGCCACGGTGTGCCACGCAGCTCGCCCGGGCAGCCAGAAACTGTATTTTCGCAGGAAAAGCCGGTAGACTGGTGGAGTTAATTAGTGGCACACGAAGGAGTTTTACCCACCGTGGGTGCACCAGAACCGCAGAACACGCCAGCTCCGCACGAGCACAAGCCGGGTGACTACGACGCATCGTCGATCACCATCCTCGAGGGCCTCGAGGCAGTCCGGAAGCGCCCGGGCATGTACATCGGCTCCACGGGAGAGCGTGGCCTCCACCACCTCATCTGGGAGGTCGTGGACAACTCCGTGGACGAGGCCATGGCAGGTTACGCCAAGAAGGTCTCCGTCACGCTGAAGGAGGACGGCTCCGTCGAGGTTTCCGACGACGGCCGTGGCATCCCGGTGGAGATGCACCCTTCCGGCGCCCCGACCGTGCAGGTCGTCATGACGCAGCTGCACGCCGGCGGTAAGTTCGACTCCGATTCCTACGCGGTCTCCGGTGGTCTGCACGGTGTTGGTATTTCCGTGGTCAACGCCCTGTCCACCCGGGTGGAAACCCGCATCGTCCGCGACGGCTACGAGTGGTACCAGGAGTTCATCAACGCGGTGCCGCAGGAGCTCGTGCAGGGCAAGAAGAAGCGCGGTTCCGGCACCACCCAGCGGTTCTGGCCGGACCCGGAGATCTTCGAGACCGTGGAGTTCAACTTCGACACGGTCGCCAAGCGCCTGCAGGAGATGGCATTCCTGAACAAGGGCCTGACCATCACCCTCACCGACGAGCGCCCGCAGGCCATCGAGGCCGAGGAGCCGGAGGAGGGGCTCGAGGACCTCACCGAGCAGGCTGAGGCCCCGAAGTCCGCTGAGGAGCGCCAGGCTGAGGAAGAGGCCAAGAAGAAGAAGGGCCCGCGCACCAAGACGTACCACTACCCGGAGGGTCTGAAAGACTACGTCGCGTTCATCAACCGCAAGAAGCAGCCGATCCACCCGACGATCGTCAGCTTCGACGCCAAGGGCGAGGACCACGAGGTCGAGGTCGCTCTGCAGTGGAACGACGGTTACCAGCAGTCCGTCCACACCTTCGCGAACACGATCAACACCTTCGAGGGCGGTACCCACGAGGAGGGCTTCCGCGCCGCGATGACCTCCCTGATCAACCGCTACGCGCGTGATCAGAAGCTGCTGAAGGAGAAGGAGTCCAACCTCACCGGCGACGACGTCCGTGAGGGCCTGGCTGCCGTCATCTCCGTCCGCGTCGGTGACCCGCAGTTCGAAGGCCAGACGAAGACAAAGCTGGGCAACACCGAGATCCGCGGCTTCGTGCAGCGCGCGATCAACGAGCACCTCTCCGACTGGCTGGACGCCAACCCGGCCGAGGCGAAGGTCATCGTGCAGAAGGCTGTGGCCTCCGCGCACGCTCGCCAGGCGGCCCGCAAGGCCCGTGACCTGGTGCGCCGCAAGTCCGCCTCCGATATGGGCGGGCTGCCAGGCAAGCTGGCCGATTGCCGTTCCAAGGACCCGATCAAGTCCGAGCTCTACGTGGTGGAGGGTGACTCCGCAGGTGGTTCCGCGAAGTCCGGCCGTGACTCGATGTACCAGGCCATCCTGCCGCTGCGCGGTAAGATCCTGAACGTCGAGAAGGCCCGCATGGACCGCGTGCTGAAGAACGCCGAGGTGCAGGCGATCATCACCGCGCTGGGCACCGGCATTCACGATGAGTTCGACATCAACAAGCTGCGCTATCACAAGATCGTGCTGATGGCCGACGCCGATGTGGACGGCCAGCACATCGCAACGCTGCTGCTCACGCTGCTGTTCCGCCTGATGCGCCCGCTCGTCGAGGGTGGCTACGTGTACCTCGCCCAGCCGCCGCTGTACAAGCTGAAGTGGAGCAAGGGCGAGCCGGGCTACGCGTTCTCCGACCGGGAGCGCGATGAGCAGCTGGAGAAGGGCCTGGCAGAGGGCCGCAAGATCGATACGGATGATGGTATCCAGCGCTACAAGGGTCTCGGCGAGATGAACCCGAAGGAGCTGTGGGAGACCACGATGGATCCCACCACCCGTACGCTGCGCCAGGTGTCCCTGGAGGACGCGGAGGCTGCTGACGAGCTGTTCAGCATCCTGATGGGCGACGACGTTGTCGCCCGCCGTAGCTTCATCACCCGCAACGCGCGCGACGTCCGTTTCCTGGACGTTTAGCGTTCGGTTACCGGTCCGGGGGTGGTCGGTGCCGGGAGCGTCAGCGTGCGGGCGGTCGGCGCCGGAATGGGGCTGTCACCAGTGAGGGGGTTGGCGCCAGCCGGTGACCCAAGATTAGGGGCCTAATCTTGGGTTCGGTGGGGGCTTAAGTTCTAGTGGTCGTTGCAACACTGATCTGAAGGGTTGGTGTTGGTGATGACGGTGTCACGGTGGGATCCA
>NZ_JASODY010000171.1:0-239 GCF_030212265.1 Corynebacterium sp. UMB9976 | reverse complement strand
CTGCAATCAAGTCTTCAATGTAAACATAATCTCGAATGCACGTGCCATCTGGTGTATCATAATCATCCCCAAAAATACTTAGCTCTGCTCGTTGGCCTAATGCCACTTGTAAAATAATTGGCACAATATGCGTTTCTGGCGTGTGATCCTCACCAATTGAGGCATCTTTTTTTGCTCCTGCAACATTAAAATAACGCAAAGCAACATATTTCATTCCATAAGCGTTGTCGCACCATTTC
>NZ_JASODY010000170.1:0-239 GCF_030212265.1 Corynebacterium sp. UMB9976 | reverse complement strand
GGTGAGAACCTCTGCGTCACCCTTTACGATGACCGACCATGCCTTCTGGGCATCCTTGTCAACAAAGTCGGCCTCAAAAAGAACATCGTGGTTCAGAGAAACAGTAAAAAGCTTCGACCCCTCGGCAGTGCGGAAGTAAATGCTCCCCTCATGAACGACGTAGTTCAGCGGGAAAAGATCCATATCATCTTTACGACGAACAACCAGGCGCCCAAAAGTCTGCGTAGCCAGCAGCTCGA
>NZ_JASODY010000169.1:0-240 GCF_030212265.1 Corynebacterium sp. UMB9976 | reverse complement strand
ACAGTTGGCCTGCGATAACGACCACCGCGCAGCCGATTGTGACCAACCACAGCCGCAAAGCGTTGCGACGCTGCGCCAGCGCCAGACGGTGAGCAATCGGTTCTTCGGTTTCCCGCGTCTGTCGAAAAGCCCGCAACAGCGCCGGAAGCCAGCACAGCGCCAGGGCCAGCAGCAGCGCGGCTCCCGCCCAGTTATACAGCGCCGTGTTATTTGTGACTTTCGCCACGAAGCTCAGCAGTG
>NZ_JASODY010000168.1:0-240 GCF_030212265.1 Corynebacterium sp. UMB9976 | reverse complement strand
ACACGCGGACGCCTTCCGGGACCGAAGCGACCGCTTCGTCGACCCATTCCTGCAGCTGGCGGCGCAAGACGCGCTCATAGCCCGCGCCCTGAGAAACTGCGGCCGCATACGGCTCCGCTTCCGGAGCAACCATGGCCACGTGGAGCTCGGCATCGCGGTCCACAGCGAGCGTGATACCCAAGTTCAGGGCGTCACGGCCCGCCGCGGTAGCGACGTAACCTACAAGGATTCGACGGGATG
>NZ_JASODY010000167.1:0-241 GCF_030212265.1 Corynebacterium sp. UMB9976 | reverse complement strand
TAACTGCATGTATCTTTTTTCATAAACTGAAGTCGTTTCTTTAAAAGCCAAGACAGGATCCAACACCACCGGCAGACCTGCGTGCTTTTTCAAAAAGGTTGCAATTTGTAGCATACTTTCTTCACTGTGAATCAAGCCAATCTTGATGCCGTCTAAACTCCCGGCAGGTATGGAAGCGAGTTGCTCTTTCACCAAAGAAGTCTCCATGTCATGAATCTGAAAATGATTCTTGGGGGCTGTA
>NZ_JASODY010000166.1:0-241 GCF_030212265.1 Corynebacterium sp. UMB9976 | reverse complement strand
GATCGCCTTGGACAAAGAATCGGTGGTCAACGCTGTCGACGGTGATGTAGCCACAGTGTGGGCAACGATCGAGCGGTCGAACAAGTCCATCACCGGTGACAGGTAGACCTTGCGGCCTTGGATCCTGAACTCGGTGACGTCGCTGACAAAGACGGTATTCGGCTTATCTGGGGTGAACCTGCGGTCAAGCGTGTTGTCAGCGATGTGGCTGATCGTCCCAGTGTAGGAAACATATGGCCTG
>NZ_JASODY010000165.1:0-242 GCF_030212265.1 Corynebacterium sp. UMB9976 | reverse complement strand
CTAACCCATATCTTTTGCTTGCAGCATGCTTAAGTGCTGGTCTAAATGGTATTAAAGAAGCAAAGAAACCAATGGCACCTATTACTTCTAATGTTTTTGAAATGTCTGAAGAAGAAAGAGCTGAACTTGGTATTAAGCCACTTCCATCTACTTTGCATAATGCTGTTAAGGCATTTAAAGCTGATCCACTAATTCAAAAAGCTTTAGGTGAACATTTAACTCAAAGTTTTATTGATTCTAAG
>NZ_JASODY010000164.1:0-242 GCF_030212265.1 Corynebacterium sp. UMB9976 | reverse complement strand
CATGGCAGAATCTGTCGAGCGCAATGGCTTCAAACGTGTGATGCTCAAGCTCGGTGGTGAGATGTTCGGTGGCGGCAAGGTTGGCGTTGACCCGGACGTGGTGCAAAACGTTGCCCGACAGATTGCGGAAGTTTCCCGAAAGGGCGTCGAGGTCTGTGTCGTCATCGGCGGAGGTAACTTCTTCCGTGGCGCACAGCTTCAGCAGCGCGGCATGGACCGCGCACGCTCTGACTACATGGGCA
>NZ_JASODY010000163.1:0-242 GCF_030212265.1 Corynebacterium sp. UMB9976 | reverse complement strand
ATCCTCTTTCTGTATTGTTTACATCGACTGTACGAAGGAATAATAATCGAGCTAAGATGAATGTCGAGTTCGACTCATGGATTTGCACCAGATGTTGTTGATACATGATATTTTACATTGCAAGGAGATGTCTAAAATGAAAGATGTTGATCAAAACTTTGATGCTTTAGACTGCCATATACTGCGAGAATATTTAATTTTATTGTTTTATGATTAACGAGGTTCCATCTTTTTGTTATCTA
>NZ_JASODY010000016.1:0-42953 GCF_030212265.1 Corynebacterium sp. UMB9976 | reverse complement strand
ACCATTTCGCAGCAGCCGCCTGATCGGCGCAGAGCGACAGCCTACCTCTGACTGCCGCCAATCTTTGCAACAGAGCCGATCGGCATTCTGCTTTGAGTATTTGGGGTAAGCAGATGGCGATTGGGATTGATTGGCTGTCGTCGCCGGTGCGGGTGCCTTCCTGCCGCCCAGCGCGATCCCCTATTTCGGTCTGATTCCGCTGGTCGATGGCCTGAAGGCTGCATGGAAGGCCTGGGCGTGGTGATCCTAGTCCAGGGCTACACTTTCGGCCTCTAGCTGCGGTTTTCCTGTTCTGCCGCCAGGTCGCGGATCTCTGCTTCCGTCGCGTACGACGCCGCCGCGCCGGCCTTCTGGGTCGCCAAGGACCCGGCCGCAACAGCCACGCGGGTGGCGTCCACCAGGGAGGAACCGGTGGCCACAGCCGCCGCGAGCGTGCCACAGAACGCATCCCCGGCACCGGTGGTGTCCACGATGGTCTCCATCTGCGGGGCGGGCACGCGGGTCACGCCCGCGTCGTCGATGACGGTCGCGCCCGCCGGACCCAGGGTGACCACGCAGGTGCGGGCGACGTCC
Source organism: Corynebacterium sp. UMB9976 (assembly GCF_030212265.1). Lineage (NCBI taxonomy): Bacteria > Bacillati > Actinomycetota > Actinomycetes > Mycobacteriales > Corynebacteriaceae > Corynebacterium > Corynebacterium sp. UMB9976. The sequence goes on along the minus strand of NZ_JASODY010000016.1, from coordinate 42,380 downwards.
TTGAGCGCGGCGAAGAGCTCCTCGGTGGGGGTTTCGCGAGGCAGCCCGGTGATGTCCGCGGCCTCCAGCTCGTTGAGGACGATTGGGTCGGACGCCGCGACCAGGTCGGCGTCCTTCGTGGTCACCGGGGCGAGGTTCAGTATCAACCGGGCGCCGATGGCCTCTGCCAACGCGGGCAGCTCCGCGGAGTGCTCCGGGGTCAGCTCACCTTGCGCCAGCACCACTGGGATGGGGCGGTCATCGGCCAGCTCCTTGGCGAGCTCTGTCAGCTCGGCCGGGCTGGTCAGCTCGTTGGCTCCGGAGGTCACGATGATGATGTTCTCGCCGGACGCGTCGTTCATGATGAATGCCTGGCCGGTGGGCTGCCCGGTGCGGGAGATGTGCGCGGTGTTGACCCCGTGCTCGTCGAGCTCCTTGATCGCCAGCAGCGCCAGCGGGTCGAGCGGCTGGTTGGGGTTATCGGCGCTGGTCTCCCCCACGGCACCCAGCAGGATCGTCTCCACGCCCATGCGGGCGGAGGCGACGGCCTGGTTCGCGCCCTTGCCGCCGAGTCCCTGCAGCCCGCGGCGGCCGATGATGGTCTCGCCGGGGTGCGGGAACTCATCGAGGCCCACGAAGGTGTCGACGTTGATGCTGCCGCACACGAGGACGGCAGGCGCAGCGTTGCTGTTCGCGTCGGTGGACGCAGGAGTGTTCGCCGCGTCGGTGGGCGCGGTGTTCGGGTTCTTACCGGGGTTCATGCCTCACAGTCTAGAAGACGCCCCGGGCTTGCCTGGGGTTGTCTCGGAAGGGGGTGGCCAACGCCACAGGTGCATTACAGAAGCCGCAGATTCCGGGCACGCGCTACCCCTGGTTGGGTAATCTATCAATAGTACAATTGAGGAGTGATAGAGTTGTGGTCCGTACGATTTCGGAGAGGAATACATGCGTAAAATTATGCAGAACCGGCGAGGGGTAACCGCGGTTGCCGCAGCCCTGGCTTTGTCAACAAGCCTCGTTGCCGCCCCTGCCGACGCTAGCGTCATCAATACACGACTTGAGCGCGTTCGCACCGGTTTTCAATCGCAGCGCGTAAACCATGTGGGTGCGCATGCAGTGCAGGCAGGGTTGATCGATTGTACTTCCAATGCCCCGGGGCTACCCCGTACCTTGAGTTGATGTTGAAGAAAGTTCGGCGACTCCAGCCAGATGTCAACATGGGGCTTCGAAATGTCTCTAATTGCTTTAAAAAGCCGTACCGAGCGTCGTGGGGATTCCCTGGTCATGCGAAGTATTACTGGCAAGTAAAGTCACGGGATTACCAGACAACCAGCGCCCGCATCATGAACCTCTACTTTTAGATTGCCACTCCATGCCTACAGCCTCTTTCCGCTTCGCCTACCCGCAGAGTACCCGACGGATCGACATCCGCGATCTCGCCATCAACGATGCTGCCACAGTCGTTCTCGGTGTCAACGGAGCAGGTAAAACGACCATGTTGCGCTGCCTCGCTGGACAATTCAAACTGCAACGAGGGAAGCTGCCCAGCGCGGATGGCACCGTCTACGTTCCCCAAAAGTTCATGCCCATCAGCGGTTTTAACGTGGCGGATTACATTTCTTACGTCGGTTGGCTGCAAGGGGCTCCCATGCGACAGGCCCAGAAGGACGCCCTCACCTGGGCCGAGTTCGTGGGTTTGCAGGGAGATGTAACCCGCCAGGAATGTCGACAGCTGAGCGGTGGGCAGCAGGCGAAGCTCCAGCTGGCCGCCGCCTTGAATTCTCAGGCGCGCTGGCTGTTACTCGACGAACCCAGTGCGACTCTGGACCCAATCGCGAAGCAGGAGCTACGGCAGCTCTATCGCGACGTCATCAACCGAGGCATCCGGTTGTGGGTTTCCAGCCACCAGCCCTTGGAAGTCGGCGAACCATTTGAGCAGGTCATCGTGTTAGATCATGGCTGTCTCGCATTTCAGGGGCGAATCGACGACTTCATTGGCTTCAGTGATGACCGAACTGACGCCTCCGATACGACCTGGCGAGGAGAACCTATCTCCCCCACTGTTCTGCAGTTGTCTGCCGTCCACCGGTCGGAGGCGTGATGAGAAAAGCGTTACTTCGAAATGCGCTAATCGTTCTCGTGGGTTTCGCTGTCAGCTTGCGGCTCAACATCAGCATCGAGGGTGCTGAAACCTACCCGAGTTCCCCGCAAGCCACGCTCCATAAGTCTTGGCAGTTGTTCATTGTCCTGGGGCCCTTGCTTGGGTTCCTGAGCGCGTGGGAGGCGTCCCGGTTTCGCGAAATCCTGACTCAGCTGGGCAGGCCACGTTATGCCGGGAAAGTATGGTTGCGGTCGATTGCTCCACTCCAGCTGATTGCATTTTTGCTCGTCACTCTACATTTTGTTCTCAACGATGGATTCGGCTCCAGGGCCTGGCCGCAAGGCGTGTTGATTATCGCGCTGCATGCGCTCGTTTGGGCTTCACTCGGTATGGCATGCGGCCTCTATCTTCCAAGCCTGATCGCCTTGCCCGTGGCAATGTTCCTGAGCTTTGTTCTGCAGGCTTACCCGCCGGCACTGTCGCAGCCTGAATGGCGCTACATGTTCGGCCAGACTGCAGGGCTGTGCTGCGGTATTGACCGCGAACTGAACTCCTCCTTCGTGGCGGCGAGTGCCACGATGCTCGCCGCATTGCTCATGGCAGCGTGGGTGCTCATTTATGCCGGTAGCTCCGGGTGTCGAGGAACGACCGCCGCCGTGGCCGCTGGAGTAGCCGTTGCGCTGTTGGGAGGGTTTGCTAGCTATTCACAAGTTGCAGGGGCTGGTTATGACGTGACCGTCCAAAGGTCTGAGAAAGACTTGGTCTGCAGCGATAGCCAGTGTTTATGGCCCGAAACGCCCGAGGAGGTCGTGGCTGCTAATCGTGATGTGCTGAGCTCTCTCGGCAAGCCGCAGGCGTCCCTGTGGGACATACACAGCTCAGCTGCACCGGAAGACCTGCAGAAGGAGCAACCACAGCAATATCTCCTTGTGCGATCCACCGACCCCGACACGGTTGAACTCGTGCTCATCCTGCAGCATCTTCAGGCAGATGACGCACTACGCCGCACCCCGAGCTGCTGGTTCGGCGAGGACGGGCCCGTGCCGGTCGCCGATGCCTTTGACGGGGTCTCCCCTGATGACCTCAAGCGCTTGGTGTTGGAGCCATCGGGTCACCTTCGGCAAGAGCTCGATCATGAGGCGCTCATTAGCAAGGTCAACGAGGGCTGCGTGGCGTCGTGATGACCAAGCTGTACCTTCGCGGCCACCGTGTCCCCCAGGCCTTTGGTCTGATTGTGATCGCTGTATGCGGCGCCATTATTCTGGGGACAACAGCAATACCCTTGCCGTGGGTTGATGGCACGTACGGCGCTGTTGTGCCGTTCAATGTCGTCTTTGCGTTGCTGTTTCTCAGTTCTGTTGTGCTCTTCTACACCAGCGACCTCGCGGTGTGGGAGGAATACAGCCCCCGGTCGTGGAAGACACAGGATTATGCCTTTCTCGGTGCTGCGTATCTCCCACTGGTTCTGCTCGCCTCGTTCGGAAACGCAGGCTTGTGGCAGTTTAGCGCCTTGAGTCTGGCCTGCTTCTGGACCTTAAGTCTTGTGCAGCCCCCACTACATGCACTGAGCGCGACACTCTTTCTGGCCTTTGCGCAGTGTCTATTGATCGTGGCCCTACCAGCAAAGTTCCTGCCGTTTTTTTGGAAGCCCACGCTGTGGGTCACGCTTGCCGCGAGCGCCTATTCGCTAGTGATTTTTTCCATCGCGCGACCCAAGTTGAAGCGCGCGAACCTCCGCTAGTCTGCGCGCTAAGGTGTACCCGCGTTAACCCCTAGCGGCGGTCCTGTTCCGCCACCGCGCGGCGGGCCGCATCCAGATCCAGCGCAGGCTTCGCCGCCGCCTGCTGCGCGCCCTGCCCAACACCAGCACTAGCGCCAGCACCGGCGCTCTGACCAGCGTCGAAGGCCGCTCCCCCGCCCTCACATGCGCCATTCAGCGAGCAGCTACCGCACGAATTCCCCGACGCACATTCCTCCGCCGTCGGCTCACAACCGCCAGCCGAGGCGTCGTCGTCGGAAGAAGAACCAGAAGAACAGCAACCCTCAGCGGACCGGGCCTCCTCGGCCTCCTGACCACGCAGGTGCTCCAGGCGAGCCATCGTGGACGCCGCCATCGCAGAACCCATCCCAATCAGGAACAGCGCCCCCACGATCAACAGCGCGAAGACCAGCCACATCCAGCCACCGATCCCCGTCGTCAGCAGCGCAGCCCCCAACAGCGCCGCACCCGCACCCATCCACGCCGGGCCCGCGATCTTGTGCGCCAAAACCCAGTTCTCGGGGGACTTCCGAACCTCCGGGATACGCAGCCCAACCACCCCGTTACCAGGCAGTTTCTCCATAAACCCGAGCAGCCCCACCGTCAGGACAGCGAGGGCGAGAATAACCAGCAGGATGGTGAGCACGATCATGCGGTTCAGTCTATTACCCCGTCTACTAGAATGACCAACCATGAACACCCCAGCTGACACGTCCGACCAGACCCCGTACCGCTACTCCCCCGCGCTCGCCGCGGATATCGAGCAGCGGTGGCAGAAGCACTGGGCCGAGCACGGCACCTTCAACGCCCCCAACCCCGTCGGCGACCTCGCCACCGACGGGCAGAAGCTGCCGGAAGACCGCATCTTCGTGCAGGACATGTTCCCCTACCCCTCCGGCGCCGGGCTGCACGTCGGCCACCCGCTGGGCTACATCGCCACCGATGTCTACGCCCGCTTCCAGCGCATGACCGGCAAGAACGTGCTCCACACCTTGGGCTACGACGCCTTCGGCCTGCCCGCCGAGCAGTACGCCGTCCAGACCGGCACCCACCCGCGCACCACCACCATGGCGAATATCGAGAACATGGAGCGCCAGCTGGGCCGGTTGGGGCTCGGCCACGATAAGCGCCGCGCCGTCGCCACCACCGACCGCGAGTTCTACCGCTGGACCCAGTGGATCTTCCTCAAGATCTACAACTCCTGGTTCGACCCGGAGGCCGACCCCGCGCCGGGCTACCCCGCCAAGCTGAAGGGCCGCGCCCGCCCGATCTCCGAGCTCATCCCGAAGCTCGAGGCCGAGCACGCCGACTGGGCCGAGAAGACCGAAGCCGAGCGCCAGGAGATCATCGACGGCTACCGCCTGGTCTACCGCTCCAACTCCACCGTCAACTGGTGCCCGGGCCTGGGCACCGTGCTGGCGAACGAGGAGGTCACCGCCGAGGGCCGCTCCGAGCGCGGCAACTTCCCGGTCTTCCGCAAGAACCTCCAGCAGTGGATGATGCGCATCACCGCCTACTCCGACCGCCTGCTCGAGGACCTGGAATTCCTCGACTGGCCGGAGAAGGTCAAGTCCATGCAGCGCAACTGGATCGGCCGTTCCCGCGGCGCGCAGCTCGCGTTTTCCTCCGCGGCGGGCCCGATCGAGGTCTTCACCACCCGCCCGGACACCCTCTTCGGGGCGACGTACATGGTGCTCGCCCCCGAGCACGAGCTCGTCGACACCCTCGTTTCCGCAGCTGAGGACGCCGCCGGCTCCGCGCAGGCCGCCTACGCCGACGCCGATGAGCGCTGGACCTTCGGCCAGAGCAGCCCGTCCGAGGCCGTCGCCGCTTACCGCGCGTCCATCGCCGCGAAGTCCGACCTGGAGCGCCAGGAAAACAAGGAAAAGACCGGCGTGTTCACCGGCGCCTATGCCACCAACCCGGTCAATGGCGAGCAGGTGCCCGTCTTCATCGCGGACTACGTCCTCATGGGCTACGGCACCGGCGCCATCATGGCGGTCCCGGCCCACGACGAGCGCGACTTCGACTTCGCCACCGCCTTCGGCCTGCCGATCCGCGAGGTCGTCGCCGGCGGCGAGAAGGGCGAGGACGGCCAGCTCACCGCCGCCTACACCGAGGCCGGTAAGGCCGTGAACAGCGCAAACGCCGAGGGTCTGGACATCAACGGCCTCGCCCTGGCAGATGCGAAGGCCACCACCACCAAGTGGCTCGAGGAGAAGGGCTACGGCCACGGCAAGGTGCAGTTCAAGCTGCGCGACTGGCTGTTCGCCCGCCAGCGTTACTGGGGCGAGCCCTTCCCCATCGTCTACGACGCCGACGGGGTCGCCCACCCGCTGCCGGAGGACATGCTCCCGGTCGAGCTGCCGGAGGTCGAGGACTACAAGCCGGTCGCCTTCGACCCGGAGGACCAGGACACCGAGCCGCAGCCCCCGCTGGCCAAGGCCCGCGAGTGGATCGAGGTCGAGCTGGATCTCGGCGACGGCCGCGGCACCCAGACCTACTACCGCGACGCGAACGTCATGCCGCAGTGGGCCGGTTCCTCCTGGTACCAGCTGCGCTACATCGACCCCAATAACGATCACGCGCTGGTAGACATCGACAACGAGCGCTACTGGGTCGGCCCGCGCGAGGGCAACCCGTCTGGTGGCGTGGACCTGTACGTCGGCGGTGTGGAGCACGCGGTGCTGCACCTGCTGTACTCCCGCTTCTGGCACAAGGTGCTCTTCGACCTGGGCGTGGTCAGCTCCTTCGAGCCCTACCACCGCCTGTTCAACCAGGGCTACATCCAGGCCTACGCCTACACCGATTCCCGCGGTGTGTACATGCCGGCGGCGGAGGTCGTGGAGCGCGACGGCGCATTTGTGCACGTCAACCCGGAGACCGGGGAGGAAACCCCGGTCCAGCAGGAGTACGGGAAGATGGGCAAGTCCCTGAAGAACTCCGTTTCCCCGGACGAGATCTGCGATAACTATGGCGCGGACACCCTGCGCGTCTACGAGATGTCCATGGGACCGCTGGACACCTCCCGCCCGTGGGCGACGAAGGACGTCGTCGGCGCGCAGCGTTTCCTGCAGCGTGCCTGGCGCCTGGTCGTGGACGAGACGTCCGGCAAGGCGGTCGTCGATGAGGACGTCAACACGCTGGCCTCGCTGCCGGATGAGGACCGCCGTGCGGTGAACCGCGCGCTGGCGGGTGTCCACGAGGACTACACCAACCTGCACAACAACACCGCCGTCGCGAAGCTGATCGAGCTGGTGAACTACCTGACGAAACAGTACGGCGCGGCGGGTGCCGGTGGCGCCCAGGGTGCCGCGGCGGATGCTGCGGTGCCGCGCGCGGCGGCGGAGGCGCTGGCGCTGATGCTGGCCCCGGTGGCCCCGCACCTGGCTGAGGAGCTGGGGCAGGTGCTGGGTGGTGCGGAGTCCTCTGGCCTGCTGGCTGGCGGGGCAGGTCAGGGTTCTGGCCTGACCCAGGACGAGGCCTCCGTGGCCTTCGTGCCGTACCCGGCGTGGGAAGAGGACTGGCTGGTCGACGACCAGATCGAGATGCCGGTTCAGATCATGGGCAAGGTTCGCGCCCGCATCATGGTCGCCGCGGATGCCTCCCGGGAGGACCTGGAGGCCGCGGCGCTGGCCGACGAGACCGTGCAGGGCCACATCGAGGGCAAGACGGTGCAGAAGGTCATCGTCGTGCCGGGCCGCATGATCAATATCGTCGCGAAGTAAGGCGAAAGGCCGCCCGGGGAGGGGATCGGGCGGCCTGGGGCTGGGGGTTTGCGGGCTCTTCCGGTTTTAGAGTGCGTTGATCTTGTCCTGTAGTTGTCCGGAGTGGATCAGGCACCGCAAGATGTAGTGGTTGAGGTTTCGGAATCCCAGGGCGATCCCCCGTAGGTGCTCGAGCCTGCCGTTGATGGCCTCGACCGGCCCGTTGGACGCCCCGATATCGAAGTACGCCAGGACATCCTCACGCCGGCGCCACAGAGTGCGTCCCAGTTGGGCGAGCTCCTCCAGACCTTTCGGGGCTCTTCGCGAACGAGGGTGTAGTCGGGTGAGCGCGTCGGTGGCCGGGTAGGGGTCGAGGTCTCCCGGATGATGGAAGTTCTTCACGCTCGCCATCCCGAAAGACCTCGACGTGCTCCACTCTACTTTCGCGACCCCTGACCTGACCACGTTCTGCCGCCTGGATGAACTCGGACTCGAAGCGGTCGGCCAGCTGATCGAGCGGGACCGGGCGATGATCGAGTGTCGGCCGGTCGAGGTGGACCCCTGGTGTCGGAAGTGCGGGGCGGAGGGCGTGTCGCGGGACACGGTGACGCGTCGACTCGCGCATGAGCCGTTCGGGCATAGGCCGACAACGCTTCTGGTCCGGGTCCGCCGCTACCGGTGCGCGCACTGCCGACGGACGTGGCGGCAGGACATGACTCGCGCCGCCGCGCCGCGAGCGAAGATCTCCCGCCTTGGCGTGGAGTGGGCGCTGCGGGGCATCGTCATCGACCACCTCACCGTGACCCGTGTCGCCGCGGGTCTCGGGGTTTCCTGGAGCGCCGCGAACACTGCGGTGCTCGCGGAGGGCAAGCGTCGACTCATCGACGATCCTGGTCGGTTCGACGGGGTCACCACGATCGGCGTCGACGAGCACGTCTGGCGGCACACCCGCCTCGGTGACAAGTACGTCACCGTGATCATCGACCTCACCCCGGCCCGCGACAAGACCGGCCCCGCGCGGCTGCTGGACATGGTCGAGGGTCGTTCGAAGGCGGTGTTCAAGCAATGGCTCGCGGCGCGCCCACCCGAGTGGAGCAAGCGGATCGAAGTCGTCGCGATGGACGGGCTCGCAGGCTTCAAGACGGCCGCCGCCGAAGAACTCCCCGACGCCGTCCCGGTCATGGACCCCTTCCACGTTGTCCGCCTCGCCGGCGACGCGTTGGACCAGTGCCGACGCCGAGTGCAGCAGGACACGGTCGGGCATCGCGGCCGCGCCGGTGACCCGCTCTACAAAGCGCGCCGCACCCTGCACACCGGCGCGGACCTGCTCACTGAGAAACAGACCGCCCGCCTGGAGGCTGTGTTCGCGATCGAAGAGCACGTCGAAGTCGAAGCGACCTGGGGTATCTACCAGCGCATCGTCGCCGCCTACCGGGAACCCGACAAGAAGAAGGCCAAACAGATGATGCACGCCGCGATCGATGCGATCACCACCGGCGTCCCCGCCGCGCTCGTAGAGATCCGCCGGCTCGGCCGCACCATGGGCCAGCGTGCCGCCGACATCCTCGCGTTCTTCGATCGCCCCGGCACATCGAACGGGCCAACAGAGGCGATCAACGGCCGACTCGAACACCTCCGCGGCTCCGCGCTCGGCTTCAGGAATCTCACGAACTACGTCGCACGCAGCCTGCTCGAAGCCGGAGGCTTCAGACCCCACCTACACCCTCGTTCGTGAAGAGCCGCATAACCGGCAAACCCATCCATGGTCACCACCTGCACCTGGCTGCGGAAACCGGGGTCGCGTTCCTGCAGCCACCCGCGCAGCACGTCCGCGGACCGCCCCGGTCGCATGTCTAGTAGTCGGGCGGGCCCGCGGCCGTCGACCAGTGGGGTGAGGTCCACGAGGATGGTCACCAGGTTCGAAGGCTGACCTCGGGTGTGTTTCCAGACGTGCTCATCGACTCCGAGGATGCGCACGCCGTCGAGGTGGTGCGGGTCGTCGTAGACGAGCTGGCGGCAGGCATCGAGTGCGACCTGGTTGACCAGGTCCCAGCCCACGCCGAGTGCTTTCGCGGTGGCAGACACACTCATCCGGTCAATGGCGAGGCGCTGGAGGATCCAGCGGGTGACTCGGTGGGTGAGCTTGGATCCGTCATCGGCGCAGGCCAGGGATGCCTGGAAGATCTTCCTAGAGCAGAAGGGCTCTGTGCACAGAAAGCGGGGGACGCGGACGTCCAGGCGGGTGGGGAACCCGACGACGGGAAGATCAACGAGCCGGCGCAGGGTGTGATCCCTCAGCTTCCCGGGGTGCCCGCAGTCCGGGCAGGTGTGGTTCACGGCCACCGGGGTGGCGTCGATGATGGTGATGTTTCCGGCGTCGGCGGCACCGGTGATCGTCAATCCGATCTCCGCGGTACGGCAGATGGTGTCGGCGACAAGGTTGCCAGTAAGCTGCACAGTAGGGTCCTGGTTCGGTTGGATGGAAGCGTCGTAACTCTCATCTTGTACCGGCCAGGACCCCTATATGTTGTGCCACCCCGAACCCCACCCCATGGTCAACTACGCACTCCAAAACCGGAAGAGCCGGTTTGCGTTGGAGCTTTGCCCCTCGAGGCTCGTTCGGGACCCGTTGGGGTGGGCCCCGTTGGGACGTGGGGAGCGCTGAGTTTTAGGCGTTGAGGATCAGCATCGCCGCGCTGTTGACCGACCAGCCGATCGCCACGGGCATGATGAACCAGATCACCGCGATCCACGGGCGCCAGCGCTGGTGGCGCTTCCACTTGTAGTAGCAGATATACGCCGCTCCGAAGAGCCCGAAAAAGCACACCAGAGCAGGGGCGATGTGGAAGAACAGCCGGAAGCCCTCGGTGCACAACCAGGCGGAGGAATCGGCATCGCAATACGGGCCGCCCACGATGCGGGAGATGATTGCCGTGCCCAATGCCAGGACGGCAGCGATGCCCGGGACGGCACAGAAGTAGATGATCGCCTGCTTCGTCGAGCGGTTATTGCGCTCCAGGCGGGCGAGGGGATCGGCCTCGTAATCGAGCTCGGTGAGCTTCGGGCGGCCGGCGGTCTGCGGCGGAAGGTCCTCCGGCGGCAGCTCGGCGCGATTCTCCGGGTGCCCCGGGCCTAACGTACTCACGATTACCCTCTCCTTCGGTGAAACTCCTGGTAGCTCCCAACCTTAAGAGATCCCGGCCACAAAGCTAAACCCCGCTGCCACACTCGAGCGGGGAAGAGTAACCCGGGCGGGGTAGTGCGTCTGTGCTGCGGCGCGCCACGCACAACGGGGGAGGGGCAGCTGGACTCGGCTCGCTCGACGCGACCAACTAGACCGACCCGACCAACTAGACCGTGCTGAGGAACACCGGCACCGGCACGTGCCGCAGGATCTGGTTTGTCGATGGGCCGATGAACACGCGGTTGAAGTCACCCAGCACGCTGGAGCCCATGACCATCAGGTCGCCCTTGCGCCACTTGATCGCGCCGACGGCCTCCTCCCAGCTCGCGCCGATGCCGGTCTTCGGCGTGACCTCCAGCTCTGGGTGGCGGGACAGCGCTCGTTTCCGGCCACGCTCCAGCAGCTCCTTGGCCTGCACCTGCCACGCCTCCGCCAACGGGGCAGCGGCGTTGTTAGAACCAACAGCACCGGCACTGTCGGCACCCGCGGCATCCACCGCGTCGCCGAAGGCCACCTGCGTGGGATCCAGCGAGACCCCGGCGGGGGAGAAGGCCACCAGGCGCAGTGGCACCTCCCACCGCCGCGCGAGATCCGAGGCATGGCGCAGTGCCTGCTGGGACTGCTCGGTATCCACATAAGCGCAGTTCACGCGGGTCGGACCGGCCTTGGAGAAGTCCAGGTTCCGCGGCACGAGCATCAGCGGCAGCGGGGAGCAGTGCAGCAGCGCGTCCGCGGTCGAGCCCATCCGGAAGCGCCCGTCCGGCGAATCCGCCTGCGAACCCAGCAGAATCACATCCGCCCCGAACTCCTCACCGGCCTCGATGAGTCGGCTGGTCTCGGAATGGTCGCTGTAGACCATCGCGAGCTGCTCTTCGTCCAGCATCTCCTCGGGCACCCCGGCAGCCAGCAGGGCGGCACGCGCGGACTCGCCCGCCGCGGCCATTTCTGCCTCCAGCCACGTATTGAAGGCCTCCCGGGCCGCCGTGAAGCTGGTGGGGCTGGCGGAGCCGGCGACCGGGGCGCCCAGCGCCTCAGCCGCGCCCACCCCGGCCCCCGGCGTGCCGTGGCTACCGCTGGTGTCCGGGCTGGTGGGGTAGAGGTCCGAGCTGGCGGTGGGGTAGAGGTCCGCCTGATCCGCCGCGGTGGCGGGGACGTCCATCTGCGGCCAGGTCTGGGAGATCACCGTCGCGGTGCGCACGACCAGCGGGTTCTCCTGCGCGAGCCAGGCAACGGTGCGCGCCAAGTCCTCGCCCACGCTTCCGGCATGCGGCGGCCACGCGACCAGCACGCGCAGCGCCCGGTTCACACGCGGCGCGATCACCGGCTTCGCGAGCGTCGGCGGGCGGAAGGCCTTCTTAGCGGTGCGGGACTTCTTCGTCTTCTTCGGTGCCACAGCGTTGAGCTCCCCGTCCCAATTCAGCTTTTAGCGCTACTTCGCGGGATCGGCTGGAGTAGCGCTCTCGTCATCCTCAGAGTACCGCTCCAGGATGGTGTCGATGACCGGGATGAAAGCGTCCACGGTCTGCAGCTCTTCCTCGCTGAGGTTCTCCAGCATGCTAGCGAGCTGGATGCTGCGCGCCCCCTCCTGGTTGTGCAGCTCCTCCCGCCCCTTGTCGGTGAGCTGAACGCGCACGCCGCGGCGGTCGCTGACGTCCCGAACGCGGTGGACCAGCCCCATCGTCTCGAGCTGGTTGACGGCGTTGGAGGCCGTCGGCATGCGGATGGACTCCATCGCAGCGATCTGAGAAATGCGCATGGGCCCCTCGCTGTCCAGGATCATCATGATCGACAGCTGGGCCTGCGAGATGTTCGACTGCTCCGTCTTACGGAAGTACAGCAGGTAGAGGCGCGTGAGGCTCGGGCGAAGATCCCGGGCAATGTCCATTTTTGAACGTGGCATATAGACCAATCTACCTGAGTGTTGTCGGTGCAAAACTATCGAGTACCAGATAATCCCTTATCACGGGAAAAAATTACCCCCGGAGGCTCGTGTAGGCCCCCGGGGGCAGCGGTTCGTGACGCCGACTGATCCGAAGCCTCAGCCGACGCACGTGAGCGGTTTAGGCGATCCCGCCGGAGATGAACTCCTCCAGCTGGGTGCGCGCCACGTCGTCCGGCAGCTGCGTCGGAGGGGACTTCATCAGGTAGCTGGACGCCGCCTCAACCGGCCCAGCAACGCCGCGGTCCAGGGCGATCTTCGCCGCGCGAACAGCATCGATGATGATGCCCGCGGAGTTCGGGGAGTCCCACACCTCGAGCTTGTACTCCAGGTTCAGCGGCACCTCACCGAAGGCGGAGCCCTCCAGGCGCACGTAGGCCCACTTCCGGTCATCCAGCCAGCCCACGTAGTCCGACGGCCCGATGTGCACGTTCTTGTCGTGTACCTTGCCCGCCAGCGGGGAGGTCTTCAGGTTGGACGTCACCGCCTGCGTCTTGGAGATCTTCTTCGACTCCAGACGCTCGCGCTCCAGCATGTTCTTGAAGTCCATGTTGCCGCCGACGTTCAGCTGCATCGTGCGGTCCAGGCGCACGCCGCGCTCCTCGAAGAGGTGGGCGAGCACGCGGTGGGTGATCGTGGCGCCGACCTGGGACTTGATGTCATCGCCGATGATCGGCAGGCCCGCGTCGCGGAACTTCTGCGCCCACTCCGGGTCGGAGGCGATGAACACCGGCAGGGCGTTGACGAACGCGCAGCCAGCGTCGATGGCGCACTGCGCGTAGAAGCGGTCCGCCTCCTCGGAGCCGACCGGCAGGTAGCTGACGACGACGTCCGCCTCCGCCTTCTTCAGCTCAGCGACGACGTCCACCGGCTCCACCGAGGACTCCTCGATCGACTCCTGGTAGTAACGGCCCAGGCCGTCGTGGGTCGCGCCGCGCTTGACCTCGACGCCGAGGTGCGGGATGTCCGCGATCTTGATCGTCTGGTTCTGGCTGGAGTACAGCGCCTCGGAAACGTCCTTGCCGACCTTGTCCGCGTCGACGTCGAAACCGGCGACGACCTTGACGTCCGCGACGTGATAATCGCCGAAAACGGTGTGCATCAGGCCCGGGATCTCAGCATCCGGGGCGGCGTCCTTATAAAACTCAAGACCCTCAACCAGGGAGGTGGCGCAGTTGCCGAGGCCGACGATCGCGATGTTGACCGTGCGGCCCTCGGCCGCTGCAGGGGAAGTCGAATTATTGCTCATAGCTGAACAACTTAAGGCCGCTGACCTTGGCGATTGGGGTGCTTAAGGCGGTTGACCGATCAAGAGCCGCCAGTAAACCGATCAAGTGCTGGCCCGGGGCGACGTCCTAAACGGTAGGGGAGGGGAACCGAGAGAGCAGGACATTCCGAGAAGGCGCGGGCCACGCGGATGGGAAGGAAGTTAACCCCTGTGGCGAAAGTGGCGCGCGAAAGGTGCAAACCACGGGGGCGACCGCGTAAAGTAATGAAAATCGACTGCCCTTTTCAATGAGGAGACATAGCTCGTTGAGTAAGAACACTCAGCCGCCGCGCCGCAAGAACAACGCCGCGAAGCCAGGCCCGAAGAAGAACGGGTCCGGCTCCGGGCGCTCTGTCCGCAGCGGTAACTACGTCGCGCGGGCACGCAAGAAGAACCACTGGCGCGATAGCGAATTCCGCAAGAAAGTCCTGGTGGGCTTCACCGCGCTCATCGCGGTCGCCATCATCGTGCCCGTCGTGGCCTTCTTCACCGCCTACTCCGTGACCAAGGTCCCGGAGCCAGAGGAGCTGGTCAACAACCAGGTCTCCTACATCATGGCCTCCGATAACGAGACCGAGCTCGCGCGCATCATCCCGCCCGAGGGCAACCGCACCAACGTGGAGATCTCCGAGATTCCGGAGCATGTCCGCGAGGCCGTCCTCGCCGCAGAGGACCGGGACTTCTACGACAACCCCGGCTTCTCCCTGACCGGCTTCGGCCGCGCCGCGCTCGGCCAGCTCACCGGCAACAGCAGCGCCGGCGGTGGTTCCACCATCACGCAGCAGTACGTGAAGAACGCCATGGTCGGCGATGAGCTCAGCATCTCCCGTAAGGCCAAGGAGCTGGTGATTTCCTCCAAGATGGCCCGCGAGTGGTCCAAGGACGAGATCCTCGGCGCCTACCTCAACACCATCTACTTCGGGCGCAACGCCTACGGCATCAACTCCGCCGCACACGCCTACTTCAACAAGGACGTCAAGGACCTCACCGTCGAGGAAGGCGCGGTGCTCGCCGCGTCCATCCAGTCCCCGAGCGTGCTGGACCCGTGGACCAACCGCGAGCGCGCGGAATCCCGCTGGAACTACGTGCTCGACGGCATGCTCGGCATGGGCTCCATCACCCAGGAGCAGCGCGACACCGCGGAATACCCGAAGGCCCAGGACCCGGCCAAGGCAGGGCAGGTGCACCAGGCTAAGGGCACCAACGGGCTCATCAAGCAGGCAGTCATCCGCGAGCTTGAGGAAGCCGGCATCAACGAAAACCAGGTCAACACCGGGGGCCTGAAGATCACCACCACGATCGACCCGAAGGTCCAGCAGGCGGTCGTCGACGAGGTGCACCAGCAGTTCGAGGGCGCGATGGAGGGCATCCGCGGGGCGGTCGTCACCATTGACCCGAAGACCGGCGGAGTGCGCGGCTACTACGGTGGCGACGACCCGGTCGGCTGGGACTACGCCAATGCGCCGATGCAGACTGGCTCGACGTTCAAGATCTTTGGCCTCGCCGCCTACCTGGACCAGGGCGGATCGATCTACGACAACTTCGACTCCTCCCCGGTGACCACCGGCCAGACCGAGGTCACGAACGTCGGTGGCGAATCCTGCGGCAGCTGCTCCATCGCGCAGGCCCTGAAGATGTCCCTGAACACCTCCTTCATTCGCCTGACCCGCTCCCTCGACGGGGGCGCGCAGGCCGTGGCTGACATGGCCCACCGCCTGGGCGTGGCCGAGGAGCTGCCGGGCTTCGGCAAGACCCTGCAGGAAAACGGCGGCACCCCGTACGAGGGCATCGTCCTGGGCCAGTACCAGTCCCGCCCGCTGGACATGGCCGCTGGCCTGGCGACCCTCTCCAACGAGGGTGTCTTCCACCGCCCGCACTTCGTGGAGAAGGTGGAGAACTCCAATGGTGAGGTCCTGCTCGACAACACCGACCCGGAGGGCGACCAGGTGATCGACAAGGAGATCGCCAACGCCGTCATCGAGGCGATGGGCCCGATCGCGGCCTACTCCAACGGCAACGCCCTGGCCAATGGCCGCCCGTCCGCTGCGAAGACCGGTACCGCCCAGCTCGGTGACACCGGCCAGAACAAGGACGCCTGGATGATCGGCTCCACCCCGCAGCTGGCCACCGCCGTGTGGATCGGCACCGTGGACAACCGCCCGCTGGTCAACCAGTGGGGCGGGACCATGTACGGCTCCGGCATGCCGTCCACCATCTGGAAGAACGTGATGGACCGCTCCCTGGTCGACGACCCGATCGAGAACTGGGGCTCCGGCGGCGAGGCTGCGGCCGGCGTTCCGGACAACGGTGGCTACGTCGCGCCGGAGAACCCGCAGCCGGAGCCGGAGCAGGAACAGCCATCGCAGGAAGCCCCGGCTCCGCAGCCGGAGCCGGCCACGCCACCGCGCCAGGGTGGCGGGAACACCGGTGGCGGGGGAGCCCCGCCGCCGCCGGACCTCGGCCAGATCATCGACGATCTCTTGGGCTAAATGGCCAACCGTGACCGCCACGCGGTGGCGCCCCGGTGGAACCCGCAGCTAGCGATCCTCGCGACTGCGGGTTTCTTCCTCATTCTCGGCTGGTTGCAGAAGGCCCCGTGCCTGCGCGGCAACGTCAATGCTGAGGGCCAGGCTCACCTGGACTGGTCGGGCCGACCGCAGTACACCGCGGCCTGTTACTCGGACCAGATCCCGCTGTTCGGCGGCCGGGGCCTGGATACCCTGACCGTCCCGTACTTCCAGTCCATCACCACCGATGGGGTGGAGCGGTGGATGGAGTACCCGGTGCTCTCCGGGTTCTATCAATACTTCGCCGCGGCACTCGCCCGGCCGGTGCATGCCGCGTGGGATTCCCTGGGCCTGCCGCCGGTTCCCGCCTCCGTGGTCTTCTTCGCCGTCTCCTCCATTGGTCTGGCCCTGTGCTGGCTGATCGGGGTAGCGCTGCTGACCCGCCTGGTGGGCGCGCGCACCTGGGACGCGATGCTCATGGCCGCCTCCCCGCTGGTGATCGTCCACGCGTTCACGAACTTCGACCTGCTCTCCATCGTCTTCGCAGTGGGCTGCCTGGCCGCGTGGGCGAATCACAAGCCCCTGCTCGCGGGCGTGCTCGGCGGGCTCGGGGTGGCCGCGAAGCTCTGGCCCGCATTCATCCTGGGGGCGCTGCTGTTGCTGTGCCTGAAGACCCGCGCGTGGCGCGAGCTGGGCCGCATGCTGGGTGGCGCGATCGGCAGCTGGGCGCTGCTCAACGCCCCGGTGATGATCGCCGCGCCCCGCGGTTGGGGCGAGTTCTTCCGCCTGAACTCCGTGCGCGGCTACGAGGGCTCGACGATCTACGCGGTCATCGCCCACATCACCGGCAACCAGGCCTGGGACGGCGGCTCGCCCTCCAAGGCCATCGAGGGCGTGGAGACGCTCAACTACATCACCACCGGGTTGCTGCTCGTAGCCCTGGTCGCCCTGGGCTGGTTCGTCGTTTTTTATTTGAGGACGACGCCCCGGGTCGCTCAGGTCGCCTTCCTTGCGGTGCTTGCCTTCCTGCTGACCAATAAGGTGTGGAGTCCGCAGTACTCCATTTGGCTGGTGCCGCTGATCGCCCTGGCGCTGCCCCGCTGGCGGCTGTACTTCATCTGGGCCACCATCGAGGCCGGCTACTGGTACCTGCGGATGTGGCAGTTCCTCCCCGCCGAGGAGGCTGCTCCGAATTGGCTGGTCGACAGCGTGACGGTGCTGCGCCTGGGCCTGCTGGTCGCGATGGCGGTGATCGTCATCCGCGACATGCTGCAGACTGACGGGCGCCTGACCGCGCCGGGCAGGCAGGGCGACCTGGTGCGCGCCGCGCATTCGGGAGCAGACCCGCTCGCGGGTATCCTGGCTGCTAAGGAGCCGGGCGCGAGGCGGTTGACGTCGGAAAAAGAAAGCGGCGCAACCACGGTGAAGAAGAAGCCCGCTGGGAAGAACCGCAGCGAGGCAGCGCCCGCAACGGACTAAGGGAGAGTTAGAGCGGCAATGTCGATGTCCTTGTACCTGGGGATGGGCAGCATCCTCATCGGATTCATCTTCTTCGGCACGGCGTTCTACAGCTTCCACGCGCAGAAGCCCAAAAACGTCATCATCCTGCTGTTTTCCATCGCGATCGTGTTCATGACGATCATCCCGGTCACCCTGGCCGTGGGCTGGGCCTCGATCAATAAATAACCCGGCCCCGGGCAGGCCGGATGGGGGAGCGCGGGGAGCAACGGGGGCCACGGTCGCGGATTTCCCATTTCCGCAGGCAGCGGGGTACACTGGCCAGGTTGCTGACGCAACGACCCTCCTGCCATGCCCAAATAAGCATGGCCGAAACACTAGACCACAGGAGGTGATGAGGTCCGTGCGTCAATACGAAGTCATGATCATCGTCGATCCTTCCCAGGATGAGCGCACCGTAGCCCCATCGTTGGACAAGTACCTGAACATTGTCCGCGAGGAAAAGGGCTCGGTCGACAAGGTTGATGTCTGGGGCAAGCGCCGCTTTGAGTACCCGATCCAGAAGAAGGAAGAGGGCGTCTACATCGTTCTCGACCTGACCTGCGAGTCGGACACTGTGCGCGAGCTCGACCGCGTGCTCAACCTCAACGACAACGTCCTGCGCACCAAGGTGCTCCGCAAGGACAAGTAAGAAATCAGCTTCACCCATGCAGCACGGGGCGCAGGCGATTAACCTGGCCTTAACTGCATAACCCCAGCTGAAAGGAACTATCAATGGCACCGGGAGATACCCCAATTACCCTGGTCGGCAACATTGTTGCTGATCCGGAGCTGCGTTACACCCAGTCGGGTGCCGCAGTCGCCAGCTTCCGAGTCGCATCCACCCCGCGGCGCTACGACGCGCAGGCAGGCCAGTGGGTCGACGGCGAGGCACTGTTCCTCACCTGCAACATCTGGCGTCAGGCCGCGGAGAACGTGGCCAATTCGCTGAACAAGGGCGACCGCGTGGTCGTCACTGGTCGGCTGCGCCAGCGGAGCTTCGAGACCCGTGAGGGCGAGAAGCGCACCGTCTTCGAGGTGGAGGCCGAAGAGGTTGGCCCGTCCCTGAAGTACGCGACCGCGCAGGTACAGCGCAACCCCCGTGGTGGCGGGCAGTCCTTTGGTGGAAACCAGGGCGGCGGCTCCAACTTCGGTCAGGGTGGCCAGGGCGGCTTTGGTGGAAACCAGGGCGGCCAGGGCGGATTCAACCAGGGCTCCGGTTCTGGGCAGAGCATGGGTGGCCAGCAGAACCAGGGTGGCTTCGGCGGGCAGAATGCCTCCAATGCCGATGACCCGTGGAACTCTGCACCTCAAACTGATTTCGGTGTCGGCGACGAAGAGCCGCCATTCTGAACCAATTGATTGAGCGCTGGTGACCGGCAGACCGGCCGCCAGAAGCAATAATCACTGTTCACGTCAACACTCCATGCACAACGAAAGGGTTGGATCATGAAGCTGATCCTCACCACCGCCGTTGACAAGCTCGGTGTCCCCGGCGACATCGTTGAAGTCAAGGCTGGTTACGGACGTAACTACCTGCTGCCACGCGGCTACGCCATCGTTGCGACCCGCGGCGCAGAGAAGCAGATCAAGGACATCCAGCGTGCCAAGGCTGATCGCGTTATCCGCGACCAGGAGCACGCAGAGGCGGTCAAGGCAGAGCTCGAGGCGCTGTCCGCTGTTCAGGTGCCGGTGCGCACCGCACAGGGCGGCAAGCTGTTCGGCTCCGTGACCTCCGCAGACGTCGTCGCAGCTGTTGAGCGCGCAGGCGGTCCGAAGCTGGACAAGCACGCCATCAAGCTGCCAAAGAACAGCATCAAGAACACGGGTAAGTACGCCGTGGATGTGAAGCTGGTTTCCGGCATGACCGCGAACCTCGAGTTCGCAGTGGTCGACGCCGATAAGTAATCGCAGAAGCAGCCTGGCGTCCAGCGCCGAGGCGGGTGGCAGGAGCCGCGCCGTCTGAGCGCTGTGCGCTTAAGCCCTCGCTGACCTTCGCCGGCCTAGACAACCGGTTTTGCGGCGGGTCCGGCCTTCCATGCCTCTGGCTTAGACACCCAGGGGTCGGGTTGGCACCGCCCATGCACAATGGCGATGGGACAGGCCATTTTTCACCGCGTTTTGGCTGGTGTGCAGGCCGCCGCACAGGCGAGCGGCGCTGCTGCGATGAACGCCGGAACGCACACATAGACAACAGCAAGCACGAGGCCCCCGGCCGGGAATGATCCCGCCGGGGGCTTGGTGTATTCAGGGGTATTGCGCGATGTGGGCAAGGATGTGGATAACTGCCCGCGGCGCGTCCCAAAACTTGTAATTTCGGGGGGTCTAGCGGTGGGTGAGAGTTGTGGGTGACACGCCATATTGAGCTGCACTTATAGGCATTTTCGGAAGTTATCCACAGGGGGGTCCGTTTTTCGCCAGCTTTTTGGAAAGCCTCTCTACCTGCACAAATAGGGCAGTCTGATGGTTATAAACAGTCTCATGCACAGTTCATCCACAAGCTGACCTGGGGCTTGTGGATTTGTCCACACATCATCCACACGCCATACACAGAGCTATCCACAACAGCCTGTGGATAACTCCTCCGACAGCATGCTGGATCGGCCCCGAGTTAGTCATCTGAAGAACAAGAATGAGAACGCTCTGGGCCGCCGAATCGGGTTTGTCCGCAGCGCTGGCTAGGGTGATAACCGAGCCTGATTAAGCACGCGGAGGCACGATGGAGAGCAACATGGGTGGAATGTCTTTCGACGACGGCGCAGAACTCCTGCCGCCACCACCGGAGGAGGAGCACGCCCCGCACCCGGATAGCGGTGGGGGATCGTGGAGCTCGGCCGCGCCCGCCCGCAATAACTTCGGATCCGGCCAGCGCCGATCCGGGCGTTCGGGTGGACGTCGTGAAGAATTCCAGGACTTGGGCCGCGAGATGCCACAGAACGTCGCGGCGGAGCAGGGCGTGCTCGGCGGCATGCTGATGAACAAGGACGCCATCAGCGAGGTCGTCGAGGTCCTCGTCATGGACGACTTCTACCGTCCCGCCCACCAGACGATCTTCGACGTTATCGTCCGCCTCTACGGGGAGGGCAAGGAGGTCGACCCGGTCATCGTCGCCGGCCGGCTGGACCGGGATGGCAAACTCGAGCAGATCGGTGGCGCGCCGTACCTGCAGTCCATCATGTCCAAGACCCCGACCAGTGCGAACGTGGGCTACTACGCCAACCTGGTCAAGGAGAAGGCCACGCTGCGCCGCCTGGTGACCGCGGGTACCCGCATCGTGCAGCTGGGCTACTCCGGCATCGAGGGTGCGGAGGTGGAGTCCGTGGTGGACAACGCCCAGCAGGAGATGTTCGCGCTGACGAACTCCGCGACCAGCGAGGATTACGAGGTCTTCGAGCGCCTGCTGGACCCCACCCTGGACGAGATCGACGAGCTCGAGTCTCAGGGCGGCACCGCCAAGGGTATTGCCACCGGCTTCCAAGACCTGGACGACCTCACCAACGGCCTGCACGGTGGGCAGATGATCATCGTCGCGGCCCGCCCTGGTGTGGGTAAGTCCACCCTGGCACTGGACTTCATGCGTTCGGCGTCCATCCGCCAGAACAAGGCCTCCGTGCTCTTCAGCCTGGAGATGAGTAAGTCCGAGGTCATGATGCGCATCCTCTCCGCAGAGGCGGAGGTGCACCTCTCCGCGATGCGCGGCGGCAAGATGGAGGAGGACGACTGGGAGCGGCTGACCCGCCGCATCGGGGAGATCGATAAGTCCCCGATCTTCATCGATGATTCCCCGAATCTCACGATGATGGAGATCCGCGCGAAGGCCCGCCGCCTGAAGCAACAGCACGATATCGGGCTGATCGTGGTGGATTACCTGCAGCTCATGAGCTCGGGCAAGAAAGTCGAGTCCCGCCAGCAGGAGGTTTCCGAGTTCTCCCGCCAGCTGAAGCTGCTGGCCAAGGAGGTGGACGTCCCGGTCGTGGCGATCTCCCAGCTGAACCGTGGTGTGGAGAGCCGTGGCGACGACGCCCTGCCGCGCATCTCCGACCTGCGTGAGTCCGGTTCCCTGGAGCAGGACGCGGACATGGTCATGCTGATCAACCGCCCGGATAGCGCAAACCGCGATCACGAGCGCGCCGGCGAGGCGGACATCATCCTCGCGAAGCACCGTGGCGGCCCGATCGGCACCGTGGTGGTGGCCCACCAGCTGCAGTACTCGAAGTTCTCCGAGTACCGCGCGGGCTAGTTCCTGGGGCGCTCCGCCGTGCTGCGCCCCGCCTGATTCCTGCTCAGTCCGCCTGAGAAGCGTTTAACTCTGCGCCTTGCCGCGCCCGCGCTTGGCGGCCAGGGCTGCGGCGATGCGCTCCTCCTGGTCCGCGACCTGCGGCTCGATGTGGGCGAGCACGTCCCGGAAGGCGGCGAGCTGCTCTGCGCTCAGCCCGTCGAACATCATGTGGCGCACGGCTTCGACGTGCCCGGGTGCGGCGGCGGTGATGGCCTCCAGCCCCTGCTCCTCGAGGATCACGAAGGCGCCGCGGCCGTCCTTATCGCAGGCCTCGCGGCGGACGAGCCCGCGCTTGGCCATGCGGGTGATCTGGTGGGAGAGCCTGGAGCGCTCCCACTTGATGGCCTCGGCGAGCGCCACGACGCGCTGCCGGTGATCCGGCGATTCCGACAGGTAGACCAACACCTCGTAGTCGGCCAGCGAAATGGTGCTGTCGAGCTGCAGTTCGCGACTGAGCGCGTTGGTGATTCGGGCGCCCAGGTCTAGCCATTGGCGCCAGACCTGCTGTTCCTCGTCGGTCAGCCAGCGCACGTCCTGTGCTGGGTTCGGGACTGCCTGCTGGGTCTCGGGCTGTGCCGTACCGTCCTTCGCATTGTGCTTCGCTCCCGGGGCTGCCTGTGTTGTGGCGTCGTCCTGGGGCGTCAGCTGTGAATCATTCCTGCTCATGGTGCATTCATTTAAACATATTTCTAAGTAGTTGACACGTCACCAACATCGGCCTATGGTTGAGATCAACGCCAGGCCGGAGCCTGACGTCCTGAAAGAAAAATCACCACGGCGGAACAACGCAGCCGCCGCAACGAAAGGCAACACAATGACCAAGTCCGTGAACGACTACGCAGGCACCTACAACATCGACCCGACTCACACGGAGATCGGCTTTACCGCTCGCCACGCGATGGTGACCAAGGTGCGCGGCAACTTCGCCGAGTTCACCGGCTCCGCTAGCACCAAGGAGAACCTCGAGGACGCGGCAATCAACGTCGAGATCGACGTCGCCTCCATCGACACCGGCAACGCCGACCGCGACGGCCACCTGCGCACCTCCGACTTCTTCGAGGTGGATAAGTTCCCGAAGATCACCTTCACCTCCACCGCGGTCGAGGCCAACGGCGAGGACGGCCTGAAGGTCACCGGCGACCTGACCATCAAGGACGTCACCAAGTCCGTCACCATCGACTTCGACTTCAACGGCGAGGTCACCGACCCGTGGGGCATGTCCCGCATCGGCTTCGAGGGTGCGACCACCATCAACCGCAAGGACTTCGGCCTGACCTGGCAGACCGCCCTCGACGGCGGCGGTGTCCTGGTCTCCGAGAAGATCACCCTGAACTTCGACGTCTCCGCGGTCAAGGAGGCCTAAGCGCCCAGGCGGTGGTAGCCACCACCTCCTTGCCTGAAACTCGCCCCGCCAGCCTGTGCCCTCGAGTGGCACAGCGGTTCACTGAAGCGCAGTGAGCCGCGCAGTTGGCTGTGGGGCGAGTTTTCGCATTTTTTGGGCGCTGGTACGCTGAACAGCGTGATTGGCGCTCTGCTCGTGTTCACCGGCGGCCTGCTCGGCACTTTGGCCCGCTGGGTGCTCACCGATGCGCTCAGCGGCGGGGCCGGCCTGGCCGGGCAGTGGGGGCTGCTGTCCGCGAATGTGCTCGGCGCGGGGCTGCTGGGCTTTGTGGGCAGCTTCTTCCGGGACGACAATGCGGCAGCGGGGTTTGGCTCCTCCGTGCGGCGCGACTGGTTCCTCGCGGGCCGCGAGAAGCTCCTGCTCGGCACCGGTTTCTGCGGGGCGTTCACCAGTTACTCTGCTCTCGCCGGTGCGGTCGCTTTTATTAACGACGACGCCGGCGCCATTGCCGTCCTCGGCTACTTCGCGGCCACGATCGTGCTGGGCGTGTGCGCGGCTACGGCCGGCATTGCTGCCGGCCGCGCCGCCAGCCAGCGCGGGGGTGTGACTTCCCAGTCCGCCGAGCAGGGCGCGGGCAAGCAGCCCGGCGGGCAGCCGGACCAGAGCGCCCTCGGGGGTGATGCGTGATGGCGGGTTATGGCGCAGGCGCGGTGCTCCTCATGGCCATCGCTGGCGGGCTGGGCGCGCTCGCCCGCTGGGGTGCGGATAGTTGGCTGAAACGCCACGTGCCCCCGTTGGCGAGCCTGGCGGTGATTAATACCGTCGGCAGCCTCCTGCTGGGCCTGCTCATGGGCGCGGCCACCGGTGCGGGGGAGGGGCCGGATGCGCTCGGCGAGCTCTCGCTGGGGCCGGTCTCGGTGAGCGGGGCCGCGGCCGTGCTCGTGATGGGGACCGGATTCCTGGGCGGCTTCACCACCTTCTCCACCGTGGCGGTCGGCCTGGTCACGGACCTCCTCGCACCGCCTGAGGCCGCCGAGCCTGCTGCGTCACCGCGCTCCACGCTCCACCGCTACGCTGTGGTTTGCCGCTACGCGGTGGCCGCCCTGGTGGCCGTGGGCATGCTCGGGGTGGCCTGCGCGGCGTGGGGGCTGGGTTTCGCCCTGACGTCGTCATAACAAGAAGACACCGCGCCCCGGGGTGGAAACGGGGAAGGGGAAGGGTGGCCCGCGGGCGTGTCTGCCCGGGGCGTAGGGTTATGAGGCATGGATCACAGCGACGCGAACACTGCAGGTACGGGGGAGCGGCCGGTGGCGATCTCCATCTCGGGGGTGGCCGTGACCCGCAATGGTAAGGACCTCATCTCCGGGATTGACCTTAAGGTTCCCGCGGGCACGCACTGGTCGATCCTCGGGCCCAACGGTGCGGGGAAGACGACCATGCTCAAGCTGATGGGGGCGCAGTCCTTCCCCACCACCGGGACCGTCGAGATCCTCGGCGAGCAGATGGGGAAGGTCAACACCCTGGAGCTGCGCAAACGCATCGGGCACGTGGACCCGCGGAAGAACCTGGGGGACATCACGGCCTATGAGGCGGTGCTCTCCGGGGCGTCCGGGTCGAATGGCTACGTGCAGCGCTTCGACTACACCGAGGAGATGAAGCAGCGCACCAGCGAGTTGTTGGATCTGGTGGGAATGGGCAACCGCACCGATCGGCGCTGGCCGCAGATGAGCCAGGGGGAGCGGGCGCGCACGCTGATCGCCCGGGCCCTGGTGACGCAGCCGGAGCTGCTGCTTCTGGACGAGCCCTCGACAGGGCTGGACCTGCCGGGGCGGGAGACGCTGCTGCACGTCGTGGACCGGCTGCGCGAGGCCCGGCCGGAGGTGGCGACGGTGCTGATCACGCACCACGTGGAGGAGATCGCGGCGTCCACGACGGACGTGCTGCTGATGAAGGACGGGCGCATCCTGTCCAGCGGCCCGGTGGACGAGGCGCTGACCGCTGAGAAGCTCGGGGAGCTCTACGACATGGACGTCGAGCTGCACCGGGTGGGCGGCCGCTGGTTCGCCTTCCAAGGGTGAGCCGCGCCTACTTCTTGGCGGTGACCCAGATCTTGATCTCCGCGTAGGTGGACTCCACGCCGGCGGAGTCCTCGAAGTGGATCTTCACCGGGACTTCCTGGCCGCCGGTCTCACGGGTGATGGTGGAGAAGTCCGGCAGTTCGGCGGTCGCGGTGGCGGTCAGCCGGCCGGTGGTCTTCTTCAGGTACTTCGCTTCCATGCCCATCGGCAGCCAGCGGTGGGTGTTCGGCACGGAGGCCTCGGCGAGCATGCCCATCGCGACCTCAGCGAGGTTGCAGGCGGCAATGGCGTGGAAGGTGCCGATGTGGTTCTGGACCAGCCACCACTTCGGCGCGGTGACCTGGCAGTAGCCCGGGCGCAGATCCTTGACATACGGCAGCACGGTGAGGAAGTACGGGGCCTTGAAGGCAGCGAATGCGGAGAACAGGCGGTTGCCGGCCGGCTTCTTAGCCAGCTTCTTCCAGGCCTTATAGGTGGCAGATGGTGCTGCTTCAGCGAAAGATGCGTTCGGGATGCTCATAAAAAACAAAGTAACTCATGTTGTGCGCGCCGACCGTGGAATAAAGCAAACTGCACCCGACGTTGCACCGGACAGAAAGAAACGATGAATACTCGCCGCGCCGGGCGGACACCCCGGGCGGAAAATACAACGCATTCAGCGAAAGGAAAGATCATGGCTACGAAGGAAATCACTGGCGAGAACTTCCAGGAGACCGTCGGCAAGGAAGGCATCGTCCTGCTGGACTTCTGGGCAGAGTGGTGCGGCCCATGCAAGCGCTTCGGCCCGATCTTCGAGGCCACCTCCGAGGAGCACCCGGAGGTCACCTTCGGCAAGGTGGACACCGAGGCTAACCAGGAGCTCGCAGCAGCCCTGCAGATCCAGTCCATCCCGACGATCATGATGTTCCGCGACGGCATCCTGCTGGCCCGCGAGGCCGGCATGCTGCCGAAGGAGGCTCTCAACGACCTCATCTCCCAGGCCGAGAAGCTGGACATGGACGAGGTCCGCAAGCAGGTCGAGGAGCAGATGAAGCAGGCTGAGGCTCAGCAGGAGGGCTAAACCTCCGCCTGTCCGCACTAAGGCCCGCGCTACCACGCGGGTCTTTTCTTGGCCGCCGCGCGGTCACGGTGAGCCATTCGTGTCTACTCTGGGGCGCACGACCTACTAGAGGAGCGATACTTATGGCTAACCCATTTTCCAAGGGCTGGAAGTACCTGATGGCCTCCTTCGACACGAAGATCGAGGAGAACGCAGACCCCAAGGTGCAGATCCGTCAGGCCGAAGAGGCCGCCCGCCAGCAGCACGCGAAGATCACCGAGCACGCAGCCAGCGTCATCGGTAACCGTAACCAGCTGGAGATGAAGCTCAACCGCCTCCAGAAGGACGCGACCGAGCTGCAGGAAAAGACCCGCGTCGCACTCCAGCAGGCCGACCAGGCCCAGTCCGAGGGCGACGCCAACCGCGCCACGGAGCTGAACCAGACCGCGGAACTCTTCGCCTCCAACCTCGTCACCGTTGAGCAGCAGCTGGAAGAGACCAAGGAGCTGCACGCGGCGGCGTCCCGGAGCGCGGAGGAAGCACAGCGTCAGCAGCAGGAGTCCGAAACCCGCCTGCAGGACCAGCTGAACCAGATTAACCAGCTGCGTGCGCAGGCCGATCAGGCGAAGATGCAGGAGACCGCGAATAAGTCGATGGCCTCCATGAACGACGCCGCCCTCGCCCCGGACGAGGCCGTCCCGACCCTGGACAAGGTGAGGGATAAGATCGAATCCCGTTACGCGAATGCATTGGGTGCCCAGGAGCTCGTCGAGGGCTCGGTTCAGGACCGCATGACCGAGATCGCCGAGGCTGGCCGCGACGTCAAGGCCAGCTCCCGACTCGCGGAGATTCGCGCTGACATGGAGAAAAAT
Organism: Corynebacterium sp. UMB9976; assembly: GCF_030212265.1. Taxonomy (NCBI): domain Bacteria; kingdom Bacillati; phylum Actinomycetota; class Actinomycetes; order Mycobacteriales; family Corynebacteriaceae; genus Corynebacterium; species Corynebacterium sp. UMB9976. Next base: position 14,830 of record NZ_JASODY010000016.1, on the reverse strand, counting down.
AAAGAACTCGAACAATAGGGGAAAGCCATAACTACCGGCAGCGATAACAGCGGCACACACACCGCCGACACACCCGCACCCAACGCGAAGCTCCTGATCGGCGTGCTTGTCGCCGCAGCCTTCGTGGTCATCCTCAACGAGACCACCCTCTCGGTCGCGTTGCCGGTGCTGATGGGCTACTTCGAGATCACTGCGGATGTCGCGCAGTGGCTGGTCACCAGCTTCATGCTGACGATGGCCGTGGTGATCCCGATGACCGGCTACATCATGCAGCGTTTCAGCCTGCGGCAGGTCTACGCCGCGGCGATGCTGCTCTTCCTCGCGGGCACGGTGCTCGCCGCTGTGGCGCCGGTCTTCCCGGTGCTGCTCGGCGCCCGCATCATTCAGGCTTCCGGCACCGCGCTGGTGATTCCGCTGCTCATGACGACGATCATGCGGCTCGTTCCGCTGGAGCGCCGCGGCGGGGTCTTCGGCCTGGTCTCTGTGGTCATCGCGGTGGCCCCGGCGCTGGGCCCGACATTTTCTGGTTTGGTGCTGCACTCTTTGGGCTGGCGTTGGATCTTCATCCTGATGCTGCCGCTGGTGGTGCTAGCCCTGGTGGTGGGCCTGCTGCTGGTTCGTAACTTCGAGGAGCCGACTCGCCCGTACCTGGACGTGCCCTCGGTGTTCCTCTCTGCGGTGGGTTTCGCTGCCACGCTGTACGGCATGGCTGGCCTGTCTGACCTGGCCGATGGGATTCCGGTGGCCCGCGTTGCGGTGATGGTCGGTGGCATTGTGGTTCTCGGGGTCTTTTTCGGACGTCAACGGGCCTTGGCCCGCGAGGCTCGCGCCGGGAAGTCGGCCGCTGCGGAAGAGCAGGGTGCGGGCAAGCGAGTGCGCGAGCCACTGTTGGACCTGGCCCCGCTGGGGGAGCGGAACTACCGGCTCTCCTTGGCCCTGATGTTGCTCACGTTCAGCATGCTTTTCGGCTTCATCATCCTGATGCCGATGTTCGCCCAGCAGGTGATGGGGCTCTCGGAGAGTCAGTCGGGCCTGGCGATCCTGCCCGGTGGTTTGGCGATGGGCGTGATGGGGCCGTTCGTGGGCCGGGTCTACGACGCCCGGGGTACGCGCGTGTTGACCATCCCTGGGTCCATCCTGATGAGCGCCGCGATGCTGGGCCTGGTGGTGTTGGGTCGGGACTCCTCTTTCTGGGCGCTGACGGGGGTCGCGGTGGTGCTGCACATCGGTATCGCGTTGCTGATGACCCCGCTGATGAGTAACGCGCTGGCCGCGGTGCCGGACGCCCTGGCCTCCCACGGGCAGGCGATCCTCAATACCTTCCAGCAGGTGGCTGCTGCCGGCGGCACCGCGATCTTCATCGCGATCATGACTTTCGGTACCCAGCGTGCGATGAATAGTACCCCAGGTGACGAGGTCGGTGGCCTGGCCTCCGGCCTGAACCTGGCCTTCCTGGTGGGCGCGGTCTTCTCGCTGGTGATTGTGCTCTTCACCGTGTTCGTGCCTCTGGATGCGAAGAAGCCGATGAAGGCGAAGAAGGCGCAGAACGACAACTAGACGGGGCAGCCCAGGGGGTAGGTAGCGCACGCTGTGCAGGGGGGCCGGTGGCCCACGTGGGAGGAGCAGAGCCGGGGCTGGCAGCTCGCGTAGCTCAAGCTGGGCCGGGGGTGGTGGCCCACGGGGAGGAGCAGAGCTGGGGCTGGCCACATAGGGCAAGCAGAGCAGGACGAGCAGGGCCGGGGCGGGGCCTGGAGGGGGGGGCAACGCAAAAGCCGGGTGCTGCGCGGGGTTTCCGCGCCGAGCACCCGGCTTGAGCTATTGGCGAACTGTGGTGGCTTAGTTCTTGTGCTGCTGGGCAGCAGCGGCGGCCTGCTTGGCCTCCATGTTTGCCTTGTGGTTGCCCGAGGCCTTGGTACCACCAGCGGCCTTAGACCGGTCGATGCCGAACTTGCGGCCCCAGTAGAACAGGCCGGTGGCGATAGCGAAGATGAACAGCGCCGTCATGACACCCAAGACTGGGAGGGGTCCGACCGCCATGATGAACGGGATGGAGATCGCGGTGATGATGCCGCCGCCGAAGAAGGGTTCGAAGACGAGCTGCTTGTATCCGAAGGACTCGAAGGCTGGGGACTCCGCCTCCGGGTCGACGATGCGCATGAGGATCAGGCCGGTTGCGGTGACACCCATGGACTGGCCGAAGTCACCAACACCACGCTCGAGCCAGTACTCCGGGATGGAGCGCGGCACCAGCCACAGCAGCAGGAAGACGTTCAGCAGGATGCCGCCGACACACAGGATCAGGAAGGACCAGAAGTTATCGGCGATGGCCTGCAGGGAGATCGTCGCCAGGGCGGCGGTGATCAGGAGGTCCAGAGCCAGGCCCTGGATGCGCAGCATCATGTTCTGGTCGATGAGGTCCTCGTAGCCCAGGATGTTAAGGCCGAGCTGGACGACAATGCCGCCGATCATGGCCATCGGGAACAGCGGAACGTAGCTCAGCAGCTCGATCTTGTCGATCCACAGCATCTCCTCGATCCACTGCAGGGCCTTCAGCAGGATCGTACCCACGCCGATTGCCACAGCGAGGAAAGCAACGTGGAGGGAGAGCGGCTCGATGGAGGACGGACGCGTCGTCATCTTCGCAGCCATGTACTGCTCGTCGCGACGGAACAGACCGCGCTGGTCTTCGATGGAACGGTCCTTGACCTCGGTGATCACCTCGGTGCGGCCGCTGCGGATGGCCCAGTTGATGACGGCCACGCCGATCACGATGCCGGAGAGCAGACCAACGGTGGCGACGGCGACGGCGAGGTCGTAGCCGTCAGACCAGTCGATGTCCTCGAAGACGGACTGCATACCGGCCGCGGTGCCGTGACCGCCCTCGAAGCCGATCTCGATGAGCGCGCCGGCGGCCTCGTTGATGCCGAACAGCGGGGCGAGCAGGAAGGTCACCAGTGCGATACCCACGACGTACTGGCCGGAGGCGAAGGCCACACCCACGGAGAGCTGCGGGCCGGCGAGCTCCACGACCTCCTTCGGCTTCGGCAGCTTCTGGCCGAGGAACAAGGTACCGAAGACCACGGAAATCAGCAGGCCAGGGAGGGTCTTCCACACGGCGAGGGTCTCAGCGCCGAAGATGCCGCCCTCGGCGAAACGGTCGGTGCCCAGCGCCGAGGCAATGGAGCCGAAGACCTCAGGGCCGAGGAAGAGTGCGAGGAAGCCCGCGAGGATGGAGGCAGGGAGGAACAGCTTTTGGGTCCAACCCCACTTGATACGCATGGTCTTGCCCAGCAAGACCATCACGCCTAGCAGCACGAGCGCTAGGCCGACTTGATTGGGTGTCAATGTTCCTCCTTGGGTCTGTTTCCGGTGCGGGGATCTCCCGAGCGAAAAGTGCGGGCCCCGGCGAGGCCTGCTCGATCGGGGCGGGGGGTGTGGCGCGGATCACGCCGTTTCTGGGGAGAATACGATGTTTCTGGGTATTCCACCAGTTTTCTCTGAACGCCAGCTTGTTAAAAAACGTGAAAGCGTGCGCTGTCTCACATTATGGTGTAACGCGCGTTATGCGAAATCGGCGGGTGGGATTGGGCGGTGGTACGGCTGTAAGACCCTCGCGCACGCGCCACCTGCGCGCTATTGTCGGTTTTGTCGGGCAAATCTCCCGGCTCCGCGCTCGCTGGTGCGCGGGAGCTCAAAGAGAAAAATCGACTGGAGGGCAACAATGGGGATTATCGATAGCCTGCAGGCCTGGGCTGGGGAGCATGAAACATTCATCTTCATTCTTTTCATGACGCCGTTCGCCATCGGATTGAGCTTCCTGTTTGAGGGCGGAGACGGCGGCGATTACGGCGGAGATTAGCTCCGCCGTCGGCATCTTCGACGCCCTCGACGCGCCGGGCGAAAAAGGAATGCTCCAGCCCAGGTGAATCTTTACCGCGCGACAACGGAACTGTGCCGCGCTCATGGCCTATCTTTGACCTGCCTGGCTGCGCGTCATTCGCGCCTACCGCGGCCTAGCTCCCCGGCCTAAGCTGTGGCTGTGCACATGAATTGCACAATATCTATTGCAAATTTCCCGATAGAAAGTATAGTGAAAGCTTCTATCCAACTGCACCGCTCAACCTAGGGTGGCGCAGCATATCCACGAGGGGATGTCATTGAAGAACGCGGCGAAGCGCCTCGCAGCAGCAGCGGCCACCATCCTGGCCGCCACCGGCCTCACGCTGGGTACCGGCCAGCCCATCGCTGCGGCGGCCAGCAGCGGTTCTAGTGGCTCCAGCCTCTCCAGCGGATCCAGCGGTTCCAGCGGCAGCTCCCTGGGTAGTTCCCTCGGCAGCTCAGAGGCTCGGCTCGACGGGATGAGCTTCAACCAGTCCCGCATCATCCGGGGCGGCGCCAGCTTCTGGGTCCAGCGCGCCGACGGCTCCGTCAACCCCTGCACGGTGACCAACGTCGTCCGTCGGGGGCACACCAACTACGCCGTCACCGCAGGTCACTGCATTTCCGGCCATGTCACGCAGATCCGCCACAAGGGTCAGGTCATTGCGGACGCCGCCGACGTCCGCGCCGGCTGGCACATCGTCCAGGGCAACAAGCGCCCCGGTGGGCACTTCATCAACGACTTCGGCTACTTCCGCCTCAAGCCGAACGTCAAGGTGCAGTACAACGTTGTCCACCTGGACCGGGTTCACCCAGTCCACCAGCCAGCTAGTGCTGCGACCCGCGCCATCCATCGCCGTGCAGTGAGCGCACCCTTCGGCGCCCCGCTGCGTGTCCACCAGGGCATGGTCGGGCGCATTGCCTGCAAGGAAGGCAACACCACCGGCCTGACCTGCGGCCCCATCGTCCGCGTCAACGAAAAGACCCAGGACGTCTCCGGGCTCATCCCGTCCCGCCCGGGTGACTCCGGTTCGCCGCTCTACCTCCTGGGCCGCGACGGGAAGCGCCACCTCATCGGCCAGCTCGCCGGTGGAACCCACTACGCTTACAAGTCCTACGACGGCTACGTCCACAACCTCGCGCGCATCAAGTAACGCCGCGAGCAGGGACGTCGTCGGCGCCGTCGTCAGCCACGACGTCGCGATGACGGACGTTCCCACCAGGGTCCCCGCCCCCTAACGGCCCCGCCCCCTCTACCGGCAGCTGAAGACAAGCCCGCCGGTCGGAGGGGCGTTATCATGCCCGGCGGCCCCGAGTAACCAAAATGCTCATAATGTATTAAGTTTTACTTGTAGATATCCGGGCATAGTTACCAAAGGACGCAACAACCGTGGGGATGAAGAAGTTCGCAGCAAAGCTGGCCGCCGCTGCACTGACCGGAGTGCTCGCACTCGGCGGGGCAGCCACCATCGGGGGCGGGGCGAATAACGGCCTGCTGGCCAGCGCGGATGCCGCCCCAGTCGGCTCCGGCTTCGCCTTCACCCCAACCGCGCAGGGCGCCTGCACCAGCACCATGGTCATTGCCATCCCCGGCGGCGGCAATACCGTCGACGGCGTGCCGGACTCCGTCCCGCACGGCTTCCTCGTCGGGCAGGTAGCCAACCAGCTCAGCGCACATGGCATCGCCCAGCGTACCGTCAGCTACCGAGCAACCCCTTTCTTCACGCTGAGCTACGACCAGTCCATGCGCCAGGGCTACGCGAAGGCCCGCCAGCTCATCGCCCAGACCGCCGCGCACTGCCCGAATGCGAAGTTCGCGCTCGTCGGATTCTCCGAAGGCTCGGACATCGCCTCCCACATCATCGCGGACATCAACACAGGTCGCGGCCCGATCCCGGCCAAGCGTTTCGCCACCGCCGCGCTGATCGCCAACCCGCACAACGGGCCAGAGAGCAAGCACAAGGGCGGCACGCTGCGCGACGGTGAGGGCATCCTCGGCGCCATGCGCGGCTACGGCAAGCTCGGCGACCGGGTGCTCGACATCTGCAACATCGACGACTTCGTCTGTAACCGCTACGCCGCCACCCCAGGCGCCCGAGCGATCGCCAAGGATATGCTCCACGCCTCCGCTGCCAACGGTTACGCCGGGCTGAACCCGATGCAGGTCGTCGGCGAGGCCCCGCGCATCGCGATGGGCACCCGCCAGCACACGAAGACCTACCAGTTCATCAGCCCGATCCCGCACGCTGTCGGCCACGTCCTCGCTCACCGCGACCTCCCGAAGGACGAGGGCCAGGACGCCCAGCCGGGGCACCGTCCTCGTTAGGGGCTTCCGCGCAGCGTCGAACTGCTAGTTGTCCCGGTGCAGCATTGAGCTGCCAGTGACCCCAGCACCGGCCGTTACCGCAGTAGACCATCACTGTAGCTAGGAAACACAAACGGACCAGCACGCTTACCGTGCTGGCCCGTTTCGCTCTTCGCGGAGCTCCTACGCCAATCCTGTTAGATCGGCAGCTTCCGCAGCACCCACATCGGCAGGTGCTTCAGCACCAGCATGATCGGGCGGAACAGCGGGTGGACCCAGACGATCGTCTTCTTATCGTCCACCGCCTTCGCGATCGCCTTCGCCGCGTCGGTCTTATCGACGGTCAGCGGGGCGTCGTCCAAATCCTTCGTCATATTCGTGCGGACTTGGCCCGGACGGACGGTCAGCACGCGCACACCAGTGCCGCGCAGCGCCTCGCCGAGCAGGCGGTAGAAGCCGTCCGTGCCGGCCTTCGTGGAGCCGTACACGAAGTTCGACCGGCGCACCATCTCACCCGCGACGGTGGAGAAGGCGACGATCTGGCCGTGGCCCTGCTCCTTCATCTTCTGGCCCAGCAGCACACCGACGGACACCGCGCCGGTGAAGTTCACCTGGGCTGCCTGCACGGCGAGCTTCTGGTCCTGCCACTGCTTCTCGTTATCGCCCAGGATGCCGAACGCGACGATCGCGATATCGATATCGCCGGCGGCAAAGGCCTTGTCGATCACCGCCGGGTGGGAATCGAAATCCACCGCATCAAACGCCAGGGTCTCCACCTCGGACGCACCGGCGGCCTGGCAACGGCGGGTGGCGTCGTCCAGGCTCTCGCCCTCGCGGGCAGCCAGAACCACGCGCGCCGGGCCGCGGGAGAGGAACTCCTCCACCACGGCCAAGCCCATGTCGGACGCACCGCCGAGCAGCAGGATGGACTGTGGCTTTCCAACAGCATCAATCATGAAAAACTCCTTTAAAAGGCTCGTCGGTGTTTAGTGCAGCTCGAGGCGGCGGGACATATCGGATGCGAATACGCCCGTCGGGTCGATGTTGTGGCGGGTCTTTAGCCAGCCAGGCAGACCTGGGTACATCTTGTGGAAGTTCTCCGCGGAGGTGCGGGACTCCTTCGCCAGGTACAGGCGGCCGCCGAACTCCATGACGCGGCGATCCAGGTCGTCCAGGAATTTGCCGAGGCCAGGCTTAATCGGGAAGTCCACACAGACGTTCCAACCCGGCATCGGGTAGCTCAGCGGTGCGCGGTTGCCCTCACCGAAGAGCTTGAAGACGTTCAGCGCGGAGTAGTGGCCGGAGGCCTGGATATCCTTGATGATCTGCTTGAACGGCTCCACTGCCTCCGTCGGGACGACGAACTGGTACTGCAGGAAGCCCTTGGAACCGTAGCCGCGGTTCCACTCGCCGATGAGATCCAGCGGCTGGTAGAACTGCGTCAGGTTCTGCACTTGGTTGCGGTACTCGCCGGACTTCAGCCACCACAGCTCGCCGATGGCGATCATGGACAGCTTGTTCATCGTGAAGTTCGGGAAGATATCCGGAACGGTCATCAGCTGCGGGGCGTTGAACTTCAACGGGTCCTTCGCCAACTTCGGCGACAGCTCCTTGAGCTGGTCCAGCGTTGCCAGCGAGCCACGGGAGATCGCCGCACGCCCCAGCTTGGAGCCACCCGAAATCGCGTCGAACCAGGCGGAAGAATACGTGTAGTTGCGCTCGGAACCATCGGAGTGGAACTCGATGGTCTCGTCGAGAGAGTGGGTCAGGTCGCCATCCGCGATGAAGTAGGCGGTCTCCGTGCGCGTCATCTCGATGCGGGCGCGCAGGATGATGCCGGTCAGGCCCATGCCTCCGACGGTGGCCCAGAACAGCTCACCCTTCGGGTCATCCGGGGTGCCCTCCGGCTCCAGGTGCAGGACACGGCCGTCGGCGACGAGCAGCTCCATGGACAGGACGTGGTTGCCGAAGGAACCCGCGGAGTGGTGGTTCTTGCCGTGAATATCCGGCCCGATCGCACCACCGATGGTGACCTGGCGGGTGCCCGGCAGGACGGGGACCCACAGGCCGTAGGGCAGGGCGGCCTTCATCAGCTGGTCGAGCGTCACCCCGGCGTCAACGTCCACGATCGCCGTGTCCGGGTCGATGTCGTGGATCTTGTTGAGCTCCCGCATATCGATGACGAGACCGCCGGCGTTGTTGGTCGGGTCGCCGTAGCTGCGGCCCATGCCGCGGGCGATGACGCCGCGCTTCAGGTGGCTGGGCTTATCCGCATTATCGTCCGCGACCTGGGCCACGGCCTTCGCGATGGTCTCCACATCTGGCGTGGACAGCACCTCTGCCGTGGTGGCCTGAGTGCGGCCCCAACCGGTCAGGGTCTTTGTAGTTGTATGGATGCTCATGGCTTTCAAGCGTAGCGCTGCAGGCTGCGAATAGCCTGCTAAAACAGTCGGTTCGCTAGTACAAATCCTTGATGTCGCGTATCTCACTACAACGCGCGGATAGCGCGCGGGTGGGCGGGTTCACGCGTCGGGGGATGCGCGGGGCCGCGCCTGGTCGCATCAAGGGTGAGATGACGGGAGAGGTGGCGCGCCGGATGGGGTGCGAGTTGTCCCGTCAGAGCCGCGGGCGAGGTTAGAGGGCGGAGCGCAGGCCAATCGCCTTGAGCGTGCCCTCCACGATCCAGGTGGCGATGGCCATGAAGATCGCGCCGAAGAACGCCGCCCAGAAGCCACTGACCACCAGGCCGTTGCCGATGCCGCTGGAGATCCAGCCGACCAGCGAGAACAGCAGCGCGTTCACGATCAGCGAGAACAGCCCCAGCGTGAGGATGCGCAGCGGCAGGCTGAGCAGCCGCACGACCGGGGCGATGAAGGCGTTAACGAACATGAACACCAGCGCGGCCCAGATGAAGGCGCCCACGCCGCCCATCACGGAAACGCCAGGAATAACCAGGGTGACCAGCCACAGCGCGACGGCCGTGGCCACAACGTCGAGTGCAAAACGCATAAGAATCCTTCGTTGTTCAATCGGAGCGCCCTGGCGTTGCGCCGGATGTGAACCAGCGACGCACCCGGTGCAAGCCAGCACCGGGCCCGCGGAGGGCGAGAGGCAGGCTGGCGCATTGCTACACACAGGGCACGGTAGCCGGGCGAAAAGTAGCTAATTAGCAGTATATCTGCGCTTTGGGAGCATGTCTGCGTGTGTGAAGGTCCAGCTTATTCGCCCCGTACAGTTCAGGACCGCCGTGGCCCACTGGAACAGGCTGGTTCGCTAGTACAGGTCCATGATCTTGCGGATCTCCTCCGGGAGTTCCTCGACGCTGGTGATCTCCGGGCCGTCGTAGTCGCGCAGGATGTCGCGCACCCGCTGGCGGCTCACCGAGTCCATGATCGGCAGCTCCTGGGCCATCATTCGCGTCATCCACGAGTTCAACGGCAGCTGCGTGCGCTCCGCGGCCTCATAGGTTGTTTCCTCCCCGACGCCGCCGACCCGCAGCGGTGGCTCCTTCTGCTCTTTCGGCTGCTTACTGACGATATTGGAGAGTCCTGTGCTGATTTTTTCGAAGAGTCCTGCCATGCCTAGGGATTCTAGCCGGGGCTGCGGACATGCCTCGCTAGCTGCTGAGGACATGCCCCACCAGCTGCTGCGGTCCATCCAAGGGGTGTCTGCCTGCCGGGGTAAAATGCTGAGCATGAAGAAACCACCACTCGCGTTTGAAGCTCTGGCCGCTGCCGCAGGAACGGCTGCGTTCTATGGAATCAAGGACTTCCTGCCTGCCGGCCGGAGCCGCGGCTGGCTCCGGGGTGCTGCACTGGTCACCGGGGTCGCCCCCTATGTGCTGCGTTCCACCGTCGAAACAATGGAATTCGCGAAGGAGGAGTTCTCGCAGGCGAGCAGGCAGACCGCCGAGTTGCGCAAGCTTCTCGACGACGCCCGCGCCCGCCAGCAGGGGTTTGTACCCCAGGACGGTGACGTCGCCGACCTGGCTGCGGGGGAGGACGTCGCCGTCGATGGGGACGCCTTCAACGACGACGTCCTTCCCGACGGTGCGGTCGATGACGGTGCCGTTGGTGACGGTGCGGTTGACGAGGACGGGGAGGCCTCAGAGGAGATCTGGCCGCCGAACGATCCGAAGTGGTGGGACCGGGTATTCAGCCTGCCGCCTTATGCGGTGCTTCCTGGGGCGGCGGCGGTGCTCGTGCTTGCCGTGACGGTGGGGGTGCGCATCGATCGCGCGATCCAGCGGGCTGGCGTGAAGGCGCTGGAATCGCGGGGTGTGGAGTACCCCAATGCCGCGTGGGGCGTGATCTCCGGGGTGATTGGTGCACTCGCGGTGGTGGCAGACCGGAAGACCCAGGAACGGGCGGTACGCGGTTAGTCGCCGGGCGAGGTGACCGGCGCGGTGACTAGCGAGGCGACCGGGCAGCGACCAGCGAGGTGACCGGCGGCGCGCGGTGCGCGGTTCAGCCCGCGTGCGGGCGGGGCGTCCGCGCTGGGGTGAGCGAAGGCTGTGGGGATCGGCTGGCGGGGCGTGTCTGGGGCGGTCGCTAAGATCGAGGTCATGAGCCCAGCGAGTGAAGCACAGAAGGCCAGCGCCGACATCTCGGATGCCGAGACTTCGAGCACCGAGACGTCCAGTACCGAGACCTCGGGCGGGGTGGCGTTGACACCCACCCCAACCTTGGCGGTCGCGCCCTCCGACCGGCCGGAGGATACCCCCGGGCCGATCACGTACTACCCGCCGGTGCTGGTCGCCTGCCGGGTGGGGGAGACGACCGCGATCTGGCAGGTCGAAACCGACCCGGAGCTGACGCGCGGCGACTTCTCCGGTGCCTGGCTGCTGGGGCCCGACGGGGTGCAGGGCTTCGCGGGGGAGGCCGAGTGGATTGAGGGGCGCGATGATCCGGCCGCGGTGGCGCGGCTGCTGCTCGTGCACCCGGTCTTCCTAACCGAGGACTCAGAAGGGGACATCACCTACGGCGGCCTGGCGGAAGGCGAGCTCCACCTCGTGGACGTTGCTGCTAGCCAGGAAGCGGCCGAGGCCGCAGTCGAGCAGGCTAAGGCCGAGTTCGAGGAGTCCAATGGCAAGAAGTCCACGGGCTGGGGAGAGGTCCGACCCATCGAACCGGTGGAGGGACACCCGCCACAGGGCCTGGACGCAGACGCGGAAAAAGCCGTGACCAGCGTGCTCGCGTTGGCGCGCGGGGTGAGGACCTGGAACCGGGATTGGGCTGCCTTCGAGGCCGTGCGTAAGCGCCGGCTGAAGAACGAACCCGACCAGCCCCGCTGGGTGCCGATCCGCCTGTGGGGCTAAACGGAGGCGACGGTCAGCGTGGGCTCCGGGAGCAGGGTCTGGCCCCGCGCCGGCAGATGCGCGCAGTGGGACCGCACGGTCGTGAACCGTGACATGACCGCGGAGCTGCTGGGGCGACGTCGTAAAAAATGGGAATGCGGTCGTTATAATGGCGCGCTGGCCAGCGAGGGAGTGGCCAAGATAACGCCCGAGCGGGCGGCGGGGGAGTAACAATCCGGCAGGAAATCCGCGTAATCTAACCTGCGTGCCAGAGACTCCCAACGACCACACCCAGCCGCAGCCGCGTACCGCTGCGAAGCCCACGCCCGCAGGGCGTTTGGCTCGCTCCAAGGCCATCGCGCGGCAGTTTCTGCGCTTCGGCCTCGTTGGTGCCAGTGGCTTCGTGGTCAACCAGGCAGTCTTTGTGCTGTCGAAGAAGCTCTTCGATCAGGGCTTTGGCATCGACGACCTCGAAGTGCTCTTCCAGCTGCTGAACACGCAGTGGAATATGCGCTGGTACCACCTGTTTTCGGTGCTGGCTTTCCTCGTCGCGAACGTGTGGAACTTCGTGCTCAACCGCTACTGGACCTTCAAGGGCCACCATAAGCAGCCCTGGTGGATCCAGCTGCCGCAGTTCATGGCGGTGGGCGTATTCGGGCTGCTGATTACGCTGGCGGTGTCCACGCTGGTGGTGCACACGAACTCGCCGATCGGGCTGCCGGAGCACATCTTCGACAACTCTACGGGCCTGCGCACCCGCTCCTACTGGGGTAACTTCATCGGCGTGATCGTGGCGGTTCCCGCGAACTTCCTCTTCAACAAACTCTGGACGTTCCGCAACAAGGGGCCGAAGGGGTCGAGTGATTCGGAAGGCCAAGCCGCCGACGTCGTCCCGAAGATCGAAACCGAGGAGCCCAAGTGACCAGCAAGCGCCCAGAACAGCCCGTGACCAGCGACGCGCGCGGTGCGGGCGGAGCGGCGAACGGCTCGGCGGGGGCCGGGGCGTCGGCAAACAGCGAGGCGGGCGCTGAGGCTGGGGCGGGCGACGTCGTCGTGAAGGACAATATCGGCCTGAACCAGCAGATCTTCCGCTTCATCCTGACCGGCGGGCTGTCCGCGATCGTGGATCTCGGCTCGACGCTATTCCTGCGCTTTGTCGTTGGGATGACTGATAGCGGCTCGAAGGCTATTGGCTTCGTCCTGGGGACTCTCACGGCGTACATGATTAACCGGCGCTGGACGTTCAACGCCGCGCCATCGACCAAGCGCTTCGTGATCACGATGGCCACCTATGCGCTGACCTTTGTGGTGCAGGTCGGCCTGTATAAACCGTTGTTAATCCCTCTGCTGGAGAGCCACACGACTTTTTCGCCTCTGGTCGTGCGCCTAATCTCCTTCGTGATCGCGCAGGGGACCGCCACGGTGTTGAACTTCCTGATCCAGCGCTTCGTAATCTTCCGCAACTAGCGGGGGTGCGAGCTGGCTCGTTCCCGTCTCCGTGGTGGACTCTTTGTTAGGACGCCGACCTGCGCGACCAAACCCAGCCATTACTTTTCTGGCAGGGGCTTGAGTAGTTCAATCCGCTGTCGCCCCGGGGCTACAACCCCGGCCTTGATCAGCGTGGACATCTCCCTCGAGGTGGACTCCAGTGTGGTGCCCGCAATCCCCGCGATGTCTTCCCGTCGGATAGGAGCCTCGAGGATCCGGCCGCCGTCGCTTAGGCTCCGCCCGAACTTCCCGTCCAGGTAGTCCAGCGTCTCCAGCACCCGGCTGCGCACCCGAGCCGTGGCATTGTGCACTTTACGGGTCTGCGCCTCCTGCAGCGTGCGTTGCTGCAGGTGCAGCATCGCCGCCCCAACCTGCGGATGTGCGCCCACCATGCGTGTCAGCTTCTCTGCCGGCAAGAACAAGCAGCACACGGTCGTGGTCGCCCACGCCGTCACGGTGGCCTGCACCTCGCCTGGCATCATCGCGCCCAGCACGTCGCCCTCTCCGCACAGATCCACGGTCAGCTCGTGGCCCTGATCCGTGGCTTGGGTCAGCCGCACCACCCCGGACATCACCATATATAGCCCCCGTAGGGGCTCACCCTGCGTGTACAGTGGCTCGCCTTCGGCCCACGCGTGGGCGACCACCTGAGAATCGAATGCCGTACGCCCAGCGGCGTCCAAACTACTGGTGAGAGGGGAGTGCTGCATCACGCGATCCCGCAACTCGGGTGGGCAGACGTGTGGCTCAGAGCAGTGTGAAGGCATGCTCCCGATCCTAACCCGCAAGCCCGCGTTTGCCCCGGTCGAGCACCAATTCCGCTCAACTTGATCTGCGTCAAGGAAGCCCGTGGCAAGGCCCCATAACTTGAGAGTTGGAGCAAGGAAACAACAGCAACCACCAGGAAGCATCCAGGCAATCAAGCCCCTTGCACAGCCCCACGAACGGGGAAACAAACCACACACGAGGGAAAAGGAGACCCCAATGTCCAACGCAAACCTGAAGAACATCGTCCTCCGCTCCGACGAATTCTCTTGCCCGAGCTGCGTCAACAAGATCGAGACAAAACTCAACGGCATGTCCGGTGTGGACAGCGCCGAGGTGAAGTTCAGTTCCGGCCGAATCATCATCGATTACGACGCCGACGCGTTGAGCGTCAAGGACCTCGTCGGTGCCGTCGCGGACGTTGGTTATAACGCCAAGCCGAGCGCTTACTAAGCGCCGGATAGCCAACAGCCAGCATGACCGTAAAGAGGCAGATGTGAGCAAGAAAAACACCCCTGACACAGCGAAAACCGCTGTGAAAAACTGGGGACCAGTGGTGGCATCGGGCATCGCCATCGCCATCAGCTGGATCACCGGCATCGAGTGGATCATGCTGGTTGCTGCCGTCATCGCGGGCTACCGCATCGCCATTAGCGCGGTGCAGGCCCTGCGCGTGAAGCTGATCAGCATCGACCTGCTCGTCGTGACCGCCGCCGTGGGCGCGGTCTTCATCGACAACTATTGGGAATCAGCCGCCGTCACCTTCCTCTTCGCCCTGGGTAAGGCGCTCGAGACAGCAACCCTAAGAAAGACCCGCAAGGCCCTCAGCGATCTTGTGGATCAAGCACCCATGACCGCCCGCGTGCTCCGCGAGGGCCCCAATGGGCCCAGCGAAGAAATCGTGGAGCTGTGGGAACTTGAGCCCGGGGACGTCGTCATCGTCAAAAACGGCGAGCAAGTGCCGGTCGACGGCGCCATCGTCCACGGCGTCGGCGGGCTGGACGAGGCCATGATCACGGGGGCTCTGTTGCAAAGATTGGCGGCAGTCAGAGGTAGGCTGTCGCTCTGCGCCGATCAGGCGGCTGCTGCGAAATGGT
>NZ_JASODY010000162.1:0-243 GCF_030212265.1 Corynebacterium sp. UMB9976 | reverse complement strand
GATTGTAACAGGATTACAGCGGCCTGACTATCAATTATTGTTCTGTGGTGACGCATCGAAATACCTGCATCAAGCAACTGATCATGAGCTGCCACAGAACTCAATCGTTCATCTTTTAATTCTATCGTTACGTCATTCAAACCATAGAGGTCGAGTTTTTTCCGTAGTGTCTGAGTCCAGCGCTTCGCTTTTTTAGCGCTTTTGCCCTCTTCCCCATTTAATTGTAGAGGATAACCGACAACA
>NZ_JASODY010000161.1:0-243 GCF_030212265.1 Corynebacterium sp. UMB9976 | reverse complement strand
ATATCACCTTTGACGTCACTAAAACCACGCTCGAAGCGACAGTCAAAGAGCTGTGCGACAAAGCCGAAAAAATGGTACGTAGCGGCACCGTGCTGCTGGTGCTCTCCGACCGGAATATCGCTAAAGATCGCCTGCCGGTTCCAGCCCCGATGGCGGTTGGCGCGATCCAGACCCGTCTGGTCGATCAAAGCCTGCGTTGCGATGCCAACATCATCGTCGAAACCGCCAGCGCCCGCGATCCGC
>NZ_JASODY010000160.1:0-244 GCF_030212265.1 Corynebacterium sp. UMB9976 | reverse complement strand
ATGAAGACGCTTTTCAAGAAATGTGGGCAGCATTACCTGGAACATCAAAAGAAAAAAAGGCACTCTTAAAAGAAATACAACAAACGTTTTTAGAAATACAACAAGCGTGGGATCAAGAAAACTTGTCTGTAGTCAAAGATAACTATACAGAAAAACTTTATCAAAAACATCTTGCAGTATTACAAGAAAATCAACAAGCGGGCATCAGAAATCATGTAAAAAAAGTGAAAGTAGCGCCAGCTTC
>NZ_JASODY010000159.1:0-244 GCF_030212265.1 Corynebacterium sp. UMB9976 | reverse complement strand
TGCTGACAGTAGGGCGGCAGTAGTCGCCTTTTTCAATTTTCCCTCCCCAAAGAATTTGTGTGAGAAAGATATAACACCGCGGTCGCAATTGCGCTGGCTGAGAAGCCGAAAAAATAGACCGGCTGTGGATAACTTTTAGGGGGTGTGGACAACGCGGTCGCCACGCAAAACGACGCCTCTGCGTAGCCACCACCTGCATCTTTGGGGTGCGTTCTCCGGGGCGTCGTTAAGCGTTGGTGGACAG
>NZ_JASODY010000158.1:0-244 GCF_030212265.1 Corynebacterium sp. UMB9976 | reverse complement strand
CGGAAGAATAACAGCCAAGGAAATGTCGGACTCAAAAAAAGGCCAATATTTCCAATTAAATAGCATAAAATTCCTAATAACATAGCTGGGCGACGTCCAATCGTATCGGATAAAATTCCCCAGAATAAAACGCCAACGGCAAAGGCAACAAAATAAATACTCATGGTTAATTGTGCCACGCTATCGTGAATGTTAAAAGCAGAACTAAGCGCTGGTAAAATGGGTGTGAAAATCGACTCGCTGA
>NZ_JASODY010000157.1:0-244 GCF_030212265.1 Corynebacterium sp. UMB9976 | reverse complement strand
CGACACCGCAAAGATCAAGCACTGGCCCGCGACTTCACAACATTTCACCGCTACGTCACTACGACAGCACCACTGACCCGCATCGCCTCGGAAGTCGGCTGCTCACGCTGGACACTGGACCGTAAATTCGAACCATTCTGGCTCATCAATGTCCCTCACACCCCGGACCCCAACCGGGTCTACGACCAGATCTTCATCGACGGCACCTACACCGACGCTGGTTGCTTGCTTGTGGCAGCCAGCC
>NZ_JASODY010000156.1:0-245 GCF_030212265.1 Corynebacterium sp. UMB9976 | reverse complement strand
GCGTGTTCACAGTTGTAGTTTATGACACGTCCAACGTGTCATAAACTACAACAGCCAAAACCTTTAAGTCAGCCCTAGTAAAAGCAATAGCACACGCAACTAGGGTGTGTCAGGGTTTTTGCAGATGGTGGGTTGCCCTATGGTGAGTTATTTTTCAGGGTCTTGAGGCGGGTCGCAATGTGGTTGTGCTTGACCTGGGGCTATCTTGGTTCATCGCACAATTGATTAAAAAAGGTTACCTAGTA
>NZ_JASODY010000155.1:0-245 GCF_030212265.1 Corynebacterium sp. UMB9976 | reverse complement strand
GTAGTACGGGGGCTTACGGTTATTCAATGGCAAGTAATTACAACCGAAATCCTCGACCAGCGGTGGTTTTTGTCGAAGATGGACAAGCAAAATTAGTTGCTCGCCGTGAGACATATGAAGATATGACAACGTTGGATTGTTGATAGATTAAAAGTAGCCGCCTCTTTTTGAGACGGCTGTTTTTTTTTCAAAAAATAACAAAATGTAAGGGTGATTTCTTTCAGAAATGAAAAATCCATAGTATA
>NZ_JASODY010000154.1:0-246 GCF_030212265.1 Corynebacterium sp. UMB9976 | reverse complement strand
CGCGGGCGAATTTGACGACGAATTCAGGGTCAGCCTTTGCGCCGCCCTTCCATCGTGTAAAAGCGCTCTGGTTGAAGCTTGCTTTCTTGGCGGCGTCGCGCATTGTCATGTCTCCGATTATGGGCTCGATGTAATCCCACCAGCGTGTTGAACTCATGCCATTAACCATATTTGCGCACGCGCAAAAGTGCAAGTGGTTGTGCAAAAACAAAGAAAACTTGCGCATAAACAAACAGTGGTGTAGTT
>NZ_JASODY010000153.1:0-246 GCF_030212265.1 Corynebacterium sp. UMB9976 | reverse complement strand
GGTACGCCACGGGGAGGTTTACAACCCGTAGAAGATCCTCTACGGGCGGATGCCGGGCTACCACTTGTCGTCGCGAGGCAAGTCCATGGCGCTGGTCACCTCGAAGTTCTTCGAGGGCCGCGACGTGACGTACCTGGCGGCGAGCCCGCTCGAGCGCGCGCAAGAAACGGCGCAACCGATCGCGGAGGTGACTGGCTGCGAGATCCAGACGCGCGAGGATATCCTCGAGGCCGGCAACACCTTCGA
>NZ_JASODY010000015.1:0-47181 GCF_030212265.1 Corynebacterium sp. UMB9976 | reverse complement strand
CTTCGGTGACACAGTAGTCATTATCGGTGACACTCCTTCTCGATCAGAGCCTCACACACAAACTTCCTGACACCCTCGTTCCGCAGCTTTGGCGGGGGAGATTTACTAGGTCCGCCAACTGGGCTCAGGTCTCTGGTGGCAGAACATTGCATGACCTTAGGCACAGTGCCGCTTGCAACTGGTTAAAACGCGGGGTGCCGGTGAACACGGTGCAAGCATGGCTTGGACACGCCGACCTTGAAACTACCGCAATTTATACGACCTATCTGGGGATGGGGATCGATCTTGCGGCGTATGAACGAATGAACGGGTGACAAACGGGTGACAAGAGGCGCACAAAAAAGAAGCTGGCGACCTGCTCTTTGAATTAAAAAGCAGGTCACCAGCCTGAGTGAGTGGTCGGGATAACAGGATTTGAACCTGCGACCCCCTCGTCCCGAACGAGGTGCGCTACCAAACTGCGCCATATCCCGGTCATAGGCTGCGAGGGTTTTCCTGCCGGTTGATCCGGTCGGAAGATCTCCGCAACGGTTCCTTACTATAACGCGTGATCCCCGGAAGAGAAAAACTGGGGTGGGGTTAAGGGCTAAGAACGCAGGTCGTACCCGCTAGTCCTCCCGTTCCACCACGTGGATCAGAGTCGCGGATGGGCGGCAGAAAATCCGGAAGGGCACGTACTTCGAGTTCCCCAGGCCGTTCGTCACGTGTAGCCACGTCCGCTCCGTCCACCGGGACAGTCCCTGCGCGCGGGACCGGTCGATGCCGCAATTCGTGACGATCGCCCGGCTTCCCGGCAGGCACAACTGCCCGCCGTGAGTATGCCCGGAAAGCACCAGTTGGTAACCATCGGCCGCGAATTGATCCAGCACCGCCGGCTCAGGGGAGTGCGATAGCCCGATGCTCAAGTCCGCATCCGCATTCGGCGCGCCCGCCACCTGCGAGTAATCCGCCAGGTCGTGGTGTGGGTCGTCCACGCCCGTGACCGCGAGCCGGATCATCTTTGGTTCCCCGCTTCCCACCGGCGCATCGGTCTCTAGCGGGAACTCCAGGCGGGCGTGGGTGGCATCCTGCCAACCGTGCTCGATGAAGGCCGCGCGCATTCCGCGCCACGGCAACTGCACGCGCGATGGCTTGCGCTTCTTGCCCAGCAGGTAGATGAACGGGTTCACCGGCTTCGGCGCGAAGTAGTCATTGCTGCCGAACACGAACACGCCCGGGCGCTCGAACAGCGGGTCCAGTGCGCGCAGCACGCCCGGCACTGCCTCGTGCTCGCCGAGGTTGTCGCCCGTGTTCACCACCAGGTCCGGGTCGAGCTCGATGAGGCCCGCAACCCACGATTGCTTGAGTCGTTGCTCCGCGAGCATGTGCAGGTCAGAGACATGCAGGATGCGCAGTGAATCCCAGTGAGAGGGCAGCGTGCCCGGTTCCAGCAGCGGGACGGTGACTTCCTTCAGCTCGAACTGCCGGATCTCGCGGTTCGCCGCGAGCAGCACGCCGACCCCCGCCGCGGCGAGTCCCGCCACCCCAGCGCCGATTGCCCCGACCAGGCGGGGTGCGGTGCGGTTGCCGTTCCCTGCCTTTTTCTTCTGGACGTCAACCCCCAGCGGGGCGTTCGGCTTCCCCGCTACCCACGGCAGTCGGGGCAGGCGGGCACGGAACTTCGAGGTCTTGCGCTTCAACACGGGTTTAAGTCTATCCACCGCTTGCCGGGAGTGACCCGCCCGCCCGCTCTAGCCGACCGTCTCCCGTCATCGCTCGGTTCCCGGGTGAGCGTCAGACCCCGGGGCCAGCCCCGGACTAGCCTGGTTTAGCCTCGGCTAGCGCCGGGCGGCTGCCGCCCCACCGTCGGCGAGCTCGCCGGTGCCCTTCTTTTGCTTCTGCCGCACGGGCGGCAGCTTCTTGCCACCGTAGGAATTCGCGATCGGGCCAGCGGCGGTGAAGAAGCTTCGGGCGGGCTCGTTGCCGCCGTAGAGGTTGCCGGAGCCACACTGGCGAACCGGCGAGGTGCACAGGCTCGAGGCGGTGCCGGAGTCGTTGAAGATATAGCTGCTGCCGGCGACGTTCTGGGTGAATCCCAAGAAGGCTGCGGAGTTGCTGGTCTCGGTGGTGCCGGTCTTCGCGGAGATCGGACCGCTCCAGCCGGTGGCGCGGGCGGCATCCGCGGCGGTGCCATTCGATACGTCGCCCGCCATGCCATTGGCCAGCGCATTGGCGACGGCCGGGTTGAGTACCTTCTCGCAGTCCTTGCGGGGGATGTCTACCTTCTTCCCCGAGGCATCCGTCACCGAGGAGATGGGGGAGGGCTCGCACCAGCGGCCCTGGTCCGCGAGCGTGGCGCCGACGTTCGTTAGCTCCAGTGGGTCCACCGGGGTGGGGCCGAGCACGAAGGATCCGGTTTGCTCCTCCTTAATACGCTGCGCGATGGACTTATCCCCGGAGGTGCCCTCCTTCGCGTAGCTGCGCAGACCCAGTTTCACGGCCAAGTCGACCGTGCGCTCCAGGCCCACATCCTGCAGCATCGAGATGAAGGGCGTGTTCGGGGAGGTTGCCAGCGCCTCCTTCAGCGTCATCGAAGGCTTGTAGGGGCCGACATTTTCGACGCAGTACTTGCCCGGCGGGCAGCCAGCGGCACCGCCGTTGCCGAGTCCGTCGACCTCCACCCGGGGAGGGACGTTCAGCTTGGTCTCCAGCCCCATGCCCTTCTCGATGGCGGCGGCAGCGGCGAAGATCTTGAAGACCGAGCCCGCGCCGTGCCCCTGGAGGGAATGCGGCAACGGCAGGACAGTCTCGTGCTTCTCCTGGTCCAGCCCATATTTCCGGGAGGACGCCATCGCGATGACCTCGTGGGCATCCTCGGTTGGCGCAATGAAGCTCAGGGCCTCGGACACCCCGGGCTGGCCGGGGGCCACATTGCTCCGTGCAGACTGCACGGCGTGCTGCTGCGCGGCCGGGTCCAGCGTGGTGGTGATGGTGTACCCGCCGCGGGCAATCTTCTCGTGGTCGAAGCCCTTCTCCTCGAGCCAGTTGAGGGCGTAGTCGCAGAAGAAGCCATCATCCCCGGCCGCGACGCAGCCATTGGGTTCACCGGCGGGTTTCTCCGCGATCCCCAGCGGCTCGGCGGCCGCGTTATCGGCCTGCTCCTGGGTGAGAGAACCGTTATCAGCGCGCGCCTGGAGAACCTGGTTGCGGCGGGTCTTCGCGGCGTCCGGGTTATCCCACGGGTCCAGCGCGGAGGTGGACTGGACGACCCCGGCGAGGAGTGCGGCCTCGGCGTCCGTCAGCTTCTCGGCTGAGTGGTCGAAGTAGGTGCGGGCGGCGGCCTCGACCCCGTAGGCGCCGCGGCCGAAGGAGATGAGGTTGAGGTAGCGGGTGAGGATCTCGTCCTTGGAGAAGCGTTCGTCGAGGTCGCCCGCGAGCTTCATCTCCCGCAGCTTGCGGGCCAGGCTGGTTTCGGTGGCGGCGGCGCGCTCGTCGTCGTTCTTGGCCCTGATCAGCCACAGGTAGTTCTTGATGTACTGCTGGTTGAGGGTGGAAGCACCTTCTGCGACCCCGCCGCTGGAGAGGTTGGCGGCCAGCGCGCGGGCCGAGCCGCGCAGGTCCACCCCGTTGTGTTCGTAGAAGCGCCGATCCTCGATGGCGACGATGGACTCCTTCATCGCGGAGGAGATCTTGTCCGCCGGGACGTCAAAGCGCCGTTGGTCGTAGATCCAGGCGATGGTGTTGCCCTCGCGGTCCTGAATCGTGCTGGCTTGTGGGAGGGACTTTTTGGTTTCGATATCCGCGAAGTTGGCGTTCATCGTGTTCGCGGAGGAGTTCACCACTGCACCGCCGAGGCCGGCGAAGGGGAGCATTCCCAGGGCAAGGAGCATGGCGATACCGAGCGTCGCACCGATCAGCTGAAGGGCCGGCCCGGGCCGGGCGCGGTCGGGGGCTGCCGTGTTTTGCTCGTTGTTCTTCTCCACGCGACACACATTAGTCGACGCACCGGACACCCTCATTGTGTCTAAAGCGACCGCGGCTGAGCTGCGGGATGGCAAGGTGCGGCTGGGTGACGCGTGGCGGGGGAGGAGCTTGCTACCCCCGCTAGGGCTAGTTTTGAGCAAACAAATATTCGTCGATATTTGCCAGGTTTTTCGGGGGCATTTATCACGTGCGGGCAAGCCCGGCAGAAAATGTGGGGCGCATCACATTTTAAAGGTATTTAAAGAAAACTCTGTTCTGACGTGCATAAACCGTCGGTGGCTTATTTTCACCCCGTGTGAATGGTGTGCTCTGGGGTTCTATCGAGGATGTTTGCGCGAGTTGCGCTAGCGGTGCGTGACCTATGAAAAATTTTTCCTCCATTAAGTACCCCCGGCGTTGTGACGCATTAGACATCCAAAATGTGACCCCCGTAACATTCTGGGCAATGCTTCAGCAGGCTATGCAACACATCCTGTTGATCGCTGAGGAAAGAGCAAGCACATCAGTTCCCCAAAGAACATCGCAACGAAGAACGTTAGATCCAGCTTGGAGGCGAAGAATGGCTGAATCCCGCTCCCAATCCCGACCAGCAGCAAAGCCCGTGCGTCAGACCGTGAAGCAGCTGACGTCCCGCGAGTCTTTCAAGAACCGCGGTGAATGGATTACCCACGCTCACTGCCGCAGCGTGGACCCAGAAGAGCTCTTTGTGAAGGGTGCCGCGCAGCGCAAGGCTGTTGCTATCTGCCGTCACTGCCCCGTCGTTCTGCAGTGCCGCGCCGATGCCCTCGATAACAAGGTGGAGTTCGGTGTCTGGGGTGGCATGACGGAGCGTCAGCGTCGCGCCCTGCTGCGTCGCCGCCCGGATGTCACCGACTGGGCCGACTTCTTCGCCGGCCAGCTCGAGGCTGCTGCCGCGCAGCGTGAGGCCGAGGGGCAGGCCTAAGCCCCTCTCATAGGGCCACACCCGGCCCGTCCATAATTTCGCAGTAGCTGGACGCTAACCGATGTGCCTGCAGCTCCCCCGGCGGGAGAGGTTTTCAAACCTCCCCGGCCGGGGATTTTTCTGTCTGTAACCCCCCAGCTCATCTACTCCATAACTCGCGCGCGATCGCTATGCTCGAGGGCATGAAGAAATGGGAATATGTCACCGTGCCACTGCTCACCCACGCGACCAAGCAGATCCTCGATAACTGGGGCCAGGATGGTTGGGAGCTCGTCTCCGTCCTGCCAGGTCCGACCGGCGAGCAGCACGTCGCCTACATGAAGCGGGAGCTGGACTAAAAATGGCCGAGAAGTCTCAGGTTCCAGCCCGGCTCGACGAGCTCGGCATCGAGCTGCCGCCCGTCGCGGCCGCCGTCGCGTCTTATGTTCCCGCCGTTCGTTGCGGCGACGTCGTCTACACCTCCGGCCAGCTGCCTTTCGTCAACGGTGAGTTGCCGAAGCTCGGCCTCGTCGGTGAGATCGGCACCCACAAGGGAGCCCAGGTCAGCCCGGAAGAGGCCTACGAGCTGGCTCGTATCGCCGTGCTCAACGCCGTGGCGGCCGCTGCCGCAGAGGTCGGCCTGGAGAACATCGAACGCATCGTGAAGGTCACGGGCTACGTCGCCTCCGCCACCGGCTTCGGCGGCCAGCCTGGCGTCGTTAACGGAGCGAGCGACATCCTCGGTGAGATTTTCGGCGACGCTGGCCAGCACGCCCGCGCCGCCGTCGGTGTCGCAGAGCTGCCACTGGGCTCCCCAGTGGAGGTCGACATCATCGTTCAGGTACGTCAATAGGCCTTTAGCCGCGAGTTTTCGTAGAATTAGAGTTATGCAACATCCCGCGTACAGTCAGCTTCGCCCGGTCACCGAGAATGTCGGTGTGGTGTTGGCGCCAAACCCCAGCTATGCAGCGCTCGAAGGCACGAACTCTTGGGTAGTTCGCGGTCCGGGCGACCCGGTCTCGGTCGTCATCGATCCGGGCCCGCAGGACGAGGGACACCTCAACGTCCTGCACAGCAAGGCCGTGGGGGAGAGCATCGGCGCCGGCACCAGCGACGAGGACGGCCCGCAGGCCACCATCGGCCTCGTGCTCCTCACGCACCGTCATAACGACCACTCCAACGGTGCCCAGCGCTTCCGTCAGCTCTCCGGCGCCCCGGTGCGCGCTTTCGACGAGCACAACTGCATCGCTGCTGAGCCGCTAAAGGATGGCGAGATCATCCGCATCGAGGGGCTCACCCCGACGATCGAGGTCATGCACACCCCGGGGCACACCTCCGACTCCGTGTGCTTCCTCATCCACTCCAAGGGTGGCTCCGACGACTCGGACGTGGAGGCCATCCTCACCGGCGATACCATCGCTGGCCGCCACACCACCATGATCTCCGAGACCGACGGCGACCTCGGCCTCTACATCGAGTCCCTCAAGGAACTGAAGCGCCGCGGCGCTGGCGTACCGCTGCTGCCGGGCCACGGTCCG
Source organism: Corynebacterium sp. UMB9976 (assembly GCF_030212265.1). NCBI lineage: Bacteria > Bacillati > Actinomycetota > Actinomycetes > Mycobacteriales > Corynebacteriaceae > Corynebacterium > Corynebacterium sp. UMB9976. The sequence continues at coordinate 40,758 of NZ_JASODY010000015.1, read as the reverse complement.
GACCGCGAGGACACCAGCGAGCTCGCCGAGCGCTACATCGAGCGCCGTGAGCGCCGCCTCGAACAGGTCCGGGAGGCCCTGGCCAAGCTCGGCGAGGATGCTGACGTCATGGATGTTGTCGACGAGATCTACACGGACGTGGACCCGGTGCTGCGCGATGCCGCTGCACAGTCCACCCGCGTGACGATCGACTACCTGAAGAAGCAGCAGTAAAAACGGCAATGCCTAGCGAGTGGAAAACTCGCTAGGCATTCATGCGGGGTGACCAGCCATGGGCTGGTCTTTTTTTATGCACCGGCCGGTGCGGGTGCGGCCCTGGATCCGTCGGCCCCAGCCCTGGTGCTGTTGGTCCCAGCGCTGGTGTCGGCGCGACCCGGCGCCGGGGGAGGGGGTTAGCGTGCGCGGCGTGCGAGGCGCTCGGCGTCCGCGATGAGAACCGACTTGCCCTCCAAGCGGATCCAGCCACGCTGGGCGAACTCCGCCAGCGCCTTGTTCACCGTCTCGCGGGAGGCGCCCACCAACTGGGCGATCTCCTCCTGGGTCAGGTCGTGGTGCACGCGCAGCATGCCGTTTTCTTGGATGCCGAAGCGGTTGGCCAGCTGCAGCAGCGACTTGGCCACGCGCCCCGGAACATCCGTGAAGATCATGTCGGCCAGGCTGTTATTCGTCCGGCGCAGGCGGCGCGCCAGCACGCGAAGCAGCTGCTCCGTGATGCCTGGGTGCTCGGCAATCCAGTCGTGCAGCATCTGGGAGGTCATCACGCCAGCGGAGACCTTCGTGACGCACACTGCCGAGGAAGTGCGCGGGCCCGGGTCGAAGATCGAGAGTTCACCGAACATGTCCGAAGGACCCATGACGGTCAGCAGGTTCTCACGTCCGTCGGCGGAGTGACGCGCCAGCTTCACCTTGCCGGAGGTGATGATGTACAGGGTGTCGCCCTGCTCGCCCTCCTCGAAGATCGTGGTTCCGCGCGGGAAGTCGACGGTCTCCAGCTGCTCAACCAGAGCCTGCACGGCTTCGGGGTCTACCCCTTGAAAGATTCCAGCGCGGGACAGAATCTCGGTGTTCTCTGCCATCTGTTCCTTACACTCCCACTTGACGACGTTTAACCGGACTCACACTACAGTAGTAGCCATGCCGAAAACCTCAGCGCCTCGCTTGCCAAAACCTGGCAGCCATCGCGCCGCAGATCCTTCGCAGGTGGAAACCCCGCTTGCGCTCAAGCGCCGAGCGAGGAAACTCAACCGCACCCTTGCGGTCGGCTATCCCGATGCTCATGCGGAACTCGACTTTTCGACGCCACTGGAGCTTCTCGTAGCAACAGTCCTATCTGCACAGTGTACCGATGTGCGGGTCAACAGTGTGACGCCGATCCTATTTTCGTTATATCCCGCCGCGGCTGACTACGCCGCCGCGGATCCCGAGGAGCTCGCTGAGGTCATCCGACCGACCGGTTTTTACCAGGCCAAGACCCGTTCCCTCATCGGTCTCGGCACCGCCATTGCTGAGAAGCACGGCGGTGAGGTTCCCCGCACCCTCGAGGAGCTCGTCGCCCTGCCGGGGGTGGGGCGGAAGACTGCGAACGTTGTGCTCGGCAATGCTTTCGGCGTGCCAGGCATCACCGTGGACACCCACCTGGGCCGCCTCGTGCGCCGCTGGAAGCTCACCGAGCAGGAGGACCCGGTCAAGGTGGAGCGGGAACTCATGGAGCTCATCGAGCCCAAGGAGTGGACCATGTTCAGCCACCGGGTGATCTTCCACGGCCGCCGCGTCTGCCACTCCCGCAAGCCGGCCTGTGGCGCCTGCTTCTTGGCCTGGCAGTGCCCCAGTTTCGGGTTGGCGGGCACGCCCGACCCGGAGGAAGCGATGGCCGGCATCACCTCGCCAGACCGCGAACACCTGCTCGCCCTGGCCGGATTCGGAGAGGATTAACGCCATGGCCACCACCCCTCCCGGCTCCCATCCCAACGCCGCTGCGCCAGGCGACGCCGCTGCGTCAGGCCACGGCGGCCCCGAGGAGGTCACCGCGACTCGCGAGGACGTCGACGTCGCCCGCGGTTCCGGGGAGGAGGCAGGCGCGTCGCGCCCGCGTGTCCTCCTGCTTGTTCTCGCCATCGTTATCGGCCTGCTTGTCGCGGCCATCCCGCTGGTCGCGGGCGTGATGAGCGGCGGTGATGATCAGCCCGGCGCTCAATCCCAGCAACAGCAGCAAGCCGAACCGGGCATGGTGGGTGGCGCCGGCTCGGCGCCCGGCACTCCAGGCGAGTCAGACCGCGGCGCGGACGGCGACGCGGACCCAGGCCCCGAGCAGCCCGTCAGCATCACAAACCCCCGCAGCTGCCCCGCCCCGGAAGGCGCTACCCAGCCCGCCCCGGACTCGGAGCTCGCCGGCATCGAGCTGCCCTGCCTCACCAGCGGCAAAAACGGGACCGCCGACCTCGGCGCGGCCCTGGCCGGCAAGCCCACGATCATTAACGTCTGGGCCTGGTGGTGCGAGCCCTGCCGCCGCGAGCTCCCCCACTTCGACAAGCTCGCCAAGCAGCACCCGGAGTGGAATGTCGCCGGCATCCACCTGGACAAGAAGTCCCAGGCCGGGGCGGACTTCCTGGACGAGCTGAACGTCACGACCATGCCCGTCTACTCCGACCGCAGCCACCGCTTCGATACCGCAACCAGCCTTCCGAAGGTCGTCCCCATCACGGTGGTTTACCGGGCCGACGGCACCCGCGCGCAGATGTACCCCCAAGTGTTCCGCGACTACGAGGAACTCGAAGCCGCTGTGCACGCCGCCCTGAGCGGGCAGAATTAACACCATGCCCTATCCCTTCGAAGACTGGCGCGCCGCCATCACCACCCAACCGCCACTTGCCGCTGACCTGCCCGAATGGCTCACCAGGCTGGCCACCGCCGCGCGCAGCGGCAGCGTGCACGCAGCACTCAACGACCCCGCGCGCCACGTCCCGGAGGCCAACGAGGATGGCGTGCCGCCGCGCTACTCCGCCGTGCTGATCCTGCTCGGCGGGGACCCCGACTACCGACCCACCGCGATCCACCCCTTCCCGGAGGACGCCACCGTCGTCCTGACCCACCGCGGGGTGGATATGCGCAACCACTCCGGCCAGATGGCCTTCCCCGGCGGCGGGTGGGAATCCCAGGACGCCACCCCGATCGACACCGCCGTCCGGGAGGCCGTCGAGGAGACCGGCCTCAACCCCGAGGGCGTGGAGCCCGTGGCCGTGATGGACCCGGTGTACATCGACCGCACGAACTTCGCGGTCGTGCCGGTGATCGCCTACTGGCGCGAGTTCTCGCCCGTCCACCCCGCCACGGTGGAAAACGACTGGGTTCAGCCCGTGGCCATCCGCGAGCTCGTCCACCCGGATTACCGCTTCAAGCTGGGCTTTGCCGGCTGGTCCGGCCCCGCCTTCGACGTCTCCGGCATGGTGCTGTGGGGCTTCACCGCCGGGGTGCTCGACGCCCTGCTGCGCCTCGCGGGCTGGCACGAGGACTGGGACGAGGAGACCCAATTCGATCTTTTCCGTACCCTGGAACAATCCCGTAACGGCGAAGCCCGCGACCTGCGTGCCCACTTCGCTGCCGAGCGTAAGAAGGACACAGGAGAGTAGAAACCCACACCCATGATCGTTGATATCGCGCTCGTGCTCTGCGCCCTCGCTGCCTTCTTCTCTGGGCTGCGGCAAGGTGGGGTGGCCGCGCTGCTGAGCCTGGCCGGTGTGCTGATTGGCGGCTACCTGGGGCTGCAGGCCGTAGGGCCGGTCGTCCGCCTCGTGCAGGACGAGGGCACGGAAGGCTCCCGCCTGGTCATCGCGCTGCTCACCCTCGCGGGCTGTGTGGTGATCGGCTACCTCCTGGGGTCGGGTATCGGGCAGCGATTCCGCGATAACATCCGCACACGCCGGCTCTACCAGGCGGATTCCGCCGTGGGTTCCCTGGTCGCTGTCGTCACAGCCATGGTGGTGATGTGGATGATCGCGGTGCCGGTGGTCAGCAGCCAGGACTCCCGCATTTCCCGCGAGGCGCAGGACTCCCGCATCATTGCCACCATCGGCGAGGTTGCTCCCAACTGGATGCGCACCCTGCCCGCACGCATCAACGCCCTGATCAACCGCAGCGATATCCCCGCGGTCACCGACCCCTTCGCCTCCGTCACGAAGCGCGAGGTCCAGCCGCCGGACCCCGCACTGCAGGACCTTCCGGACGTCGCCGCCATCGGGCCGTCCGTCGTCAAGGTCGAGGGTGTTGCGGATCAGTGCAGCCGGATGCAGCAGGGCACCGGATTCGTCATCGAACCGGGCGTGGTGATGACGAATGCGCACGTCGTCGCGGGGACGAATAAGGTCACCCTGTCCACGGTCAACGGGCCGGTGGACACGGACGTGGTCTTCTACGACCCGGAGCACGATATCGCGCTGCTGCGGGCCACCGGGGAGCTGCCGCTGCAGCCGTTGCGCTGGGCGGAGAGTCCCGCCGTCTCCGGGGACGACGCCATCGCCCTGGGCTACCCGCTGGGTGGGCCGTTCAAGGCGGCCCCGGTGCGGGTGCGTGAGCAGATGCGGATCGCGGGACCGAATATCTACGCTGACCAGCGGGTCGAGCGCGAGGCGTATTCGCTGCGCGGCAAGATCGTGCAGGGCAACTCCGGTGGTCCGCTGGTCGCCCCGAATGGGGAGGTGCTGGGGCTGATCTTCGGTGCGGACTCGAATGAGGCGGACACCGGCTATGCGCTGACGAAGAAGGAAGTGCTGGAGCGCGTGGGTGATACCGCCCGGTGGAGCTCGCCGGTGGATACGCGCAGCTGCGTGGCTGACTAGGGCGCAGTTGCTTAAGTGTTGTTGAGCCGCTGAGGCGCGCGGTTAGTCGGTGGTGAGCAGCTCGGCGCGGAGCAGTTCTGCGACTGTGACGGGGTCCTCGATGTGCGGGTAGTGGCCGACGCCGTAGATCAGCTCAGCCCGGGAGCCCGCCGCGCCGCGCTCCAGTGAGCGGGCCGCGAGTTCGGGGGAGTAGTTCGGGTCCATCGACCCGTCGATCGCTAACACCTGGGCCTCGATGCGGCGCGGGATCGTGCGGTCGAAGATCCGACCCTCGGGGCGGAACCGGGAGCGGAACGCCCAGCGGCGGTATTCGCTGGCCAGGTGCGCGACCTTATCCACCTGCATCGCTTCGCGGCGCTTGATGGCGAACTCGCGGTAGATGGGGGTGTCGCGGAAGCCCGGTGCCACGCCGGTGCGGAAGATCTTCTCGGCCGTGGCGGCGCCGTCCTTGATCAAGGCGCGTTCCGGGAGGCGGGGGAGCTGCGCAAACAGGGTGCCCCGCGTGTGCCGCCAGCGCTGTAGCGGGCGAGAGAATAGGAACTTCGCTTGCTCGGTGGGGTGGGCAGAAGAGAGCGTAACCAGCCGGTCGATGCGCTCTGGCTCGTGGGCGGCCATCGTCCAGGCGACGAGCCCGCCGTAGCCGTGGCCCACGACGTGCGCGCTGCTGTAGCCCAGGCGGCGGATCACGCCGGCCATGTCGGAGGCGGCGGTCGTCAGGTCATAGCCGCGGGGCGTCTTATCCGAGCGGCCGTAACCCCGAAGATCCACGGCTGCCAGGCGCAGCGGGGCGCCCTCCAGCTGGGCGAAGAGTGGCTCGAAGTCGAAGTAACCGCCGCCGAAGCCGTGGATGAACAGCACCAGCGGGTTCCGCTCGGTTGAGCCCTCGGGCTTGACCGGCCCCTGGAGCAGCACATGCAAACGCACACCCCGCGAATGCACGAACGTGTGCTGCGGGGTGTGCGGGGAGGGGGTGCTCACGGGAGGTTACGCGTGCGGGGGCCTAGGTGAACAGGCCTGGCTCCTTGGTGGCCACGGAGTTGCCCTCGGTGTAGCGCTCCTTATCCGGGGTCAGCTGCTTGAGCTCGCCCAGGGAGTCGATGGTCTTCTCCGGCTTCTTCGCGCCCTTGAGCTGCTTCACGCCGACCAGCGCCAGGATCGCGGTGAGCACAGCCATGATCAGGAAGACCACGAGGAAGGCCAGGGAGCGCGGCATGAAGTGATCCAGCAGCCACGCCAGGGCGAGGAAGAGGAAGAAGGAGGAGTAGGCGATGATCACGCCGGCCGCGGCGACCAGGCCCACGCCCAGGCCGACCTTCTTGCCGGACTGTGCGATCTCGGTCTTTGCGAGCTCCACCTCGGAGCGGATGAGGGAGGAGGCTTGTGCGGTGGCGTCCTTCACCAGGTCGCCGATGCTCCCCTGCCCCTTCGGGCGGGTGTCCACGTCGGACAGCGGGATAGCGTTGACATGAGGGTTAAAGCTATCGCTATCGGTGAATAGGCCTTCGCTCTTATTGCTCATGATCGATACTCCTGACAATTAACGGTCAATATTCTGCGCAGAAATTACTGCACACCATTTTGCCAGACCATTGGTCAGCGTGGGGCGGTGGGGTGAATTATTGTGGTTGCCATGTCTGCTGAAGGTCGTTTCACTACCGATCCCCTCGCCCCACTCGCCGAGCTGCCCGGGGTGCCCGAGGCCGTCGAGCGGGCCTCCGACTTCATCGCCCGCGCGCACCGTCACCCCGCCAACCTGCGCGGCTGGGACGTCACCGGCTCCGAGTCCGTGCTGCGCGGGGCGCGTGCTTCCGCCCAGCTGGACGGCGGCACCCCGCGGCTGCCCGAGGACGGCCAGGTGGAGGACCCGATCTTGGCTGGTTCCCTGCGCGCCGCGGAGCTGCTCGCCCCGGACGGCATCGCGGAGACCCGCACCACCTGGCAGCGCGCCCCGCTGCAGGTGATCGCGAAGATCAACGCGGTGGCTTCCCCACAGATGTCGGATGAGAACTTCCGCGCGAAGGCTGCCCACAATGCGGAGTTCCTCGTGCCGGGTCGTCCGAAGCGCGCCACTGATGGCCGCCTGCAGCTGCTCGGTTCCCTCATCGCCGGGGGTACGAAGGTTAATTCTGTGGTGCTCTCCGCCATCATCCACGGCGAGCTGCTCACCCTGGAGCCCTTCGCCGACGCCAACGGGGTCACCGCCCGCGCCTGCTCCCGGCTGGCGACCATCACCGGCGGCCTGGACCCGCGGGGGCTGGGCGTGCCGGAGGTGTGGTGGAACCGCCACCGCGATGAGTACCGCGCGAAGGCTGCGGCGTTCGCGAAGGGTGGTTCGGAGGCGATGGCCGAATGGATCATCTTCCACGCCGAGGGGCTGGCCGAGGGCTCGCTGGAGGCGAAGTCCATCGCCGACGCGAAGCAGTAGAAGCGTTAGCGGTAGCCGCCCCGGTGTCAGCTGGGTGCTGATTTTACTAGGCGCGGCGCGGCATGAGGCGCGCCAGGAGCTGCGGGGTGCTGGCGGAACCGACGTCCTGAGCACGTTGGCGCAACCACAGGACTACGCCGGTGGCGGCCGCACCGAGGAACGCGAGCGTCCCCGCGCCTGCCAGGACCTTCCCCGGCTTGAAGAGGGGCTCGGGCTTGCTGAAGTACTCGATCGGCCAGTCCCGCTCGCGGGCGATCTTGCGCAGCTGGCGGTCCGGGTTGATCGCATAGGGGTGGCCGACCGCCTCAAGTAGCGGCAGGTCGGTGTGGGAATCCGTGTAGGCGTAGCTGCGGGAGAGGTCGTAGCCGCCGCGCTCGACCAGCTCCATCAGCTTGTCCACCTTCGCCTGCCCCTTGTTGAAGTGCAGGACCTTGCCGGTATACGTGCCGTCGATCTCCTCGAGCTCGGTGGCGATCAGGTAGTCCGCCTGGAGCTCGCGGGCGATGGGGTCCACCAGGACGCGGGCGGATGCGGTGATGATGGCGACGTCGTGCCCCAGCTTGTGGTGCTCGAAGATGAAGTCTCGGGCCTCGGCGTAAACGTAGGGGATCAGCACCTCCTGCAGGGCGTCCTCCGCGATGGCGCGCAGGGAGGCCGCGGGGCGGTTGCGAATCATGGAAGACAGGGCGTCCTTGGTGGCGTCCAGGTTCTCATCCGTGTGGGTGGTCAGCATGTAGCTGAACAGCATCGCGCCGATGCGCAACATTTCCCCCGTGGTGATGATCCCGCGCTTGGCCATCGGGCGGCCGTAGGCCATGGAGGCGCTGGTATCCACGATGGTTTTATCCAGGTCGAAAACCGCGAGCGTGCGCCGGGCCGTGCGACCTGGGGCTGTCCGGCGGCTCGCGATGCGGTTGCTGATCCTGGGTAGAGGCGTCACGGCCTCAATTCTAGGTATCAATATTCACAAAAGTCCACAGTTTTCACAGGGTCGGTGGGCGGGGGCGGTCGCGTGATGGGGTGAATGGCGTGGCGGCGTGATGGGTGATGGGGTGAATGGCGTGGCGGCGCGGCGTGTGATGGGGCGTGCTGAGTGGTGGGCGGCGTGGCCGGTGACGCGGCGGGGCGGGGTTATCCACAGAAAAACAAGGATTCGGGGGCCATAGCGGGGTGTGAACGGGGCCCGGCGGGTGGCTGTCCACAGGCTGCTCGCGGGTCTGTCGGTGCCCCGTGCCCCCGTGTGAGAGTGAAGCCATGAATGCATGGGGGAGCAAGCTACTTCGATCAGACCGAGCGCGGCACTCTGGGGCGCTGCGGGACATGCTGCGCACGCCGGTGATCGTGGACGTGGCCGACCACGATAGCGCTGACGCGGTGGCCATGGCTGTTGCGGCGACCGGGCGGGAGCAGCTGCGCCAGGACGAGGCGGAGTCGAAGTTTCCGAATGGTCACCACCGCAGGTTGCGGCGCGTCGACGACGCCCTCCTTGCGAGCCTGAGCGAGCCCGTCACCGCTGGTGGGGCGCTGGAACTCGCCGAAGAACTGGGGGCGATCGACAAGCCGCGCATCCACGTCCACGGCGTGCAGGGTGGCGCGGGAACCAGTAGCCTCGCGGTGCACCTCGCGCTGGCCCTGGCGCACTGCCTTTTTCAGGACGCCACCCCGGTGAGCCTCGTGGACGCCGATCCGGATTCGGTGGGGCTCGACCTGCTGTGTGGCTGGGAAGGTGTGCCGGGGCGGCGCGTGGGTGAGCGAGGCATCGGTGGTCACGAGGGCGAGGACATTCCGGTGGAGGGCTGGCCGGTCGCGCCGGGCGGGACGGGGCTGAGGTTCCGCTCCCGGCGGCTCGATGCTGTGGGTGGTCGTCCAGAACCCAACGCCGACCTCGTGGTGGATTACCCCGCTCCGGGAATCGCGGACTATCCCCGAGCGGGGGTCGTGGTGGTGGACCGCGGGCGGGTGGACCCGATGGCTGATGTTAGGGGTGTGGCACCTGCAGGGCAGGCCGAAGCGCACAGCGCGGCTACTGATGCCCCGTGCCCGGCTGCCCGGGCCGCTGACCTCGTGGTCTGCGTGACCCGCCCGACCGTCGCGGGGGTGCATGCGCTGGGCCGCTGCCTGGCGGAACTGGACGCAGTGGATGTGCCGGCGGTGGGCGTCCTACGGGAGGAAGCAGGGCTGGAGACCCCGATCGCGCTGCGGCAGATGCTGGGCAGGCTACCGGTTGAGCTATGGCCGTGGGACGGGACGATCGCCGCGGAACCGCTGGACGGGTGTTCAGGCGAGGCGAGAGTCAATGACCTGCAGTTCGGCCTACGCATCCTGGGGCATCTGCCGGGAGCGAGCGAGTGGGGGAGGGCTCGTGATGTGGATTGCTGATGGTCTCAACAAACTGCGCCTGATCCCGGGCGGGGCCGAAGCAGGTGCAGCCGGGGAGCAGGGCGCTGACACAGCGGTGGCCGTCGATAATTCCCTGCTGGATAAGGTGCGTCACCAGCTCGCAGTACAGGGTGCCAGGCAGGCCAGCGAGGCCGAGATCCTGAGCGCGATGGAGGCGGTGACCGGGGCGACGTCGTACGACAATATCCCGGATACCGTGCGGCAACTGCGGGATATCCAGCGGGAGCTGTCCGGCCTGGGCGTGCTCACCGAGGTGCTTGCGGAGCCAGGCGTGACCGACGTGGTGGTCAATCCCGACGGTGCGGTGTGGGCGGATAGGGGCAACGGTGTTGAGCGCACCCCGGTGAGCCTTGAGCAACCCGAGGTGCGGGAGCTCGCGGTTCGCCTCGCCGCGGTCTGTGGGGTGCGGCTGGACGACGCGCGGCCCTTCGCCGACGGCATCATCGACGACCTGCCGCCCGGGATTCCCGCCGCGGCCCTGCGGGTGCATGCGATGCTCTCGCCACCGGCGCGGGGTGGGGCGTGCGTGAGCCTGCGGACGCTGACGAGGGGGCGGCTGGGGCTGGAGGATCTCTGCGAGGCGGGGATGATGCCGGCCGAGGTGTGCGGCGTGCTGCGCAGGATCGTGCTCGCGCGCAAGAATCTGCTGGTCACGGGTGGTACCGGCACGGGGAAGACGACCCTGCTCGCTGCCCTGCTGGGGGAGGTTCCTGAACACGAGCGCATCGTGTTGGTGGAGGACACCCCGGAGCTCATGCCGACCCATCCGCACGTCGTGGCCCTGGCCGCGCGCGAGGGGAACGCTGATGGGGCTGGCGAGATCGGGATGCAGCTGCTGCTGCGGCAGTGCCTGCGCATGAGGCCGGACCGGATCGTCGTGGGCGAGGTCCGTGGCTCCGAGGTCGCGGACTTATTGGTTGCACTGAATACGGGGCACGCCGGGTCGGCCGGCACGATGCACGCCAACTCGGTGGCCGCGGTGCCGGGGCGGTTGGCCGCGCTTGGGGCGATGGCGGGGATGAGTCCGGAGGCGCTGCAGGCACAGGCGGCCGATGGGATCGACGTGGTCGTTCATCTGGAACGCGCTGGTGGGCGGCGGCGTGTGGCCACGATCGCGGTCACGGAAAGAGCAACGGAGGAGATGAAGGACGGTCTAGCGGCGGGAACGTCGGGAACAGCGTCGGCGGGAACCAAGGCCCGTGGGCTGCGGCTCCGACCAGTGTGGGACGGGCGTCCCCTCGACGGTTGGGAGGGGCTGCCATGACCTTGTTGATCGTGTTGACGCTGACCGCCGTGGCCTCAATGGGGGCGTTCACCGGCTATCGGGTGGGCGTACGGATCCGCGACGGGCGGGTCCAGCGCCGGCAGTTGGAGCTGTTCCGGGATCTCGCGGACAGCTGCGCTCGGGAGGTTGCCGCCGGGGCTCGGGTGGCGGACGCGGTGGAGTCCGCGGCGGTGGACTGCGAGGACGAAGAAGCCGAAGCGGAGGGAAAGGTCGGAGATGCCGGCGGGCGGCTCGGCGGGCAGCTGGCGCTCATCGCCGCACAGGTGCGCCTGGGTGCAAGCCCCGCGGCGGCGCTGCTGGATCAGGGAGCGACTAGCCGCGAGGGTGGCGAACCTCGGGCAAGAACGGGGAATAGCCCTGCTGAGCTGGTGGCCCAGGACGTTGAGGAGTTCTGCGAGCTCTGGGAACTCGCCGAACGCACGGGCATGAGTTTCGCACCACTGGCGGACAGCATCGTCGCGGACTTGGAGGCGCACTCCGCTCAGCAGGAGAAAACCGCAGCGGCGATGGCCGGAGCCCGGCTCACGGAAGTGTTGCTGCTCGCAATGCCCGTGGGGGCGGTGGGCATCGGCCAGAGCATGGGCCTGGATCCCGGTGGCACGCTCTTCGGCAGCGTGATCGGGCTAGGGCTCCTGCTCGTCGGGGCGATGCTCGCTTGCGCCGGTGTGCTGTGGACCGAGGCGCTGACCGCCAAGGTGCTGGGTGGGGTGGGTCGGCGCGCCGGGCCCACCGGTCAGGCCCTGGCTGTCGCCCGGCACCTGGACGTCTTTGCGCTGGCCCTGGCTGCAGGGCTACCGGTGGCCAAGGCATGGGGCGTGGCGGTCGGACCCGGGGAGGGGCCCGCCCACGACGTCGAGCCGCTGCTCCTGCTGGGGGCAGGCCCCGCGGCCTGGGAGCCACTGAGAGGCCACGAGCATTACGGGCCCGTGGCACGCCAGGCGGTTCAGCAAACCAGGGCCGGGACCAGGCTGGCTGAAGGCGCGAAGGCCCAGGCTCGGCGCATCCGCCAGCACAGCCTGAACCAGGTCGAGGCGGGTGCGGAGCGCGTGCTCATCGCTGTCGCCGCGCCGCTGACCCTGTGTTTCCTGCCGGCATTCGTGCTCATTGGCTTGGTGCCACTGGTCATCGGGCTGGCGGGGATCTAAGGCCGGCGGGGGCGACGTCGAAAAAGAACAAGGAGGGGGATCGCAGCGAGGGGAAAGCAAGACCACGAGAGAAAACGGCGTACGTAAAACGCGACACAAGACCGCTAAAGAAAAGACACCGAAAGGGAGAGAACAATGACCATGAACACCAAGAACACTGCCACTCAAACAACGGAGATCGCGATGGCGGATACGTCCGGCGGGCTGAGCTTGTTTCAGCGCGCTGAGTTGTGGATTCGGGGTGCGGCGAGGGCGCAGTACGAGGACGAGTCTGGGATGAGCACGATTGAATATGCGCTCGGCTGCGTGGCGGCCGCGGCACTCGGAGCGCTGCTGTACACGGTGGTGACGTCGGATGCAGTGGAGAGTGCGCTCAGCGGCATCTTCGAGCGTGCCCTGAGCGAAGGAAATTAGATGAACACGGTGGAAGGGGCGTCCGTGCTGACCGCCATCGCCGTGACCGTCGGCCTGCTGGTCGCGGGGCTCAGCACGCTGGCGACCAGTATGGCGGCGCATTCGAGCGCCCGGGATGTCGCGCGCATGGCGGCCCTCGGGGTGGACGATGGCGAGCTCACCGGCCGCGAGGGGGAAGCGGTGGAGATCACGCGCTCGCCCGTGGGGGATACACCGTGGTCCATGGTGACGGTGCGGCTGACGAAGCAGGCCCCGCTGTTCGACGTCACCGTGGAGGAATCGATCCTGGAGGAGCCCAATGCCGACGGCAGCGGGAGTTAGCTCCATCCTGGGGCTCATCGCCCTGTGCGGGGTGATCGTGCTGGGGTTCGGGCAGGTGGACGCGCACCAGCGGGCGGTGGTGGCCGCCGACTTGGTGGCGCTGTCTGCTGCGCAGGCGCACGTGGCTGGGGACGCGGATGCCTGCAGGATCGCTGAGCTCCTCGCGCGGGCCAACGCCGCGGAGCTGGTGGGCTGCCAGGTGGGTCCGGAGGGGCCGGACACGGTGGGCGTGGAGGTTGCGGTGAAGGGGCGGCACGCCTCGGCGGTGGCGGGCCCGATGTGATCCGTGGGACCCTACGGGCTAGGACTTCGCGGGGGTGCCCGACGGATCCGCGGAACCGAGCGAGCCGACGGGCCCCGGAGCGGCGTCGTCGTCGAAGATGGACTTCAGGAAGGGGGTGGAGTGAACCTGGGAGGCTGGCACCGTGCCTCCGTGGTCGGTCGGGTACCAGCGGACCTCCACGCGCGCGTTGCGGGGGCTGCCGGTGAACTGCTTGAGCCACATCTCCGTGTTCAGGGAGAGGCCGATGGGGGTGGGGACGTCCATGTCCGCCAGGCCGTGGCCGAGGAAGACCGGCCGGTCGTAACCGGTGGTCGGGGTCGCCATGTACGTCCGCAGCGCCTCCGGCAGACCGGGGACGTCCCGCAGCGGCTTCTTGAACGCGCGGGCGAGGTTGGTGCCGCGGACGGCATCCGCGGTTTGGGGGAGGCAGCTCTTCAGGGAGGCATCGACCATCTTGCGGCCCTCCTCGGTGAGTGCGGAGTCCACGTCGATATCGGGGTTGGCCTCGCGGAATCCGGCGAGGATGTACAGCGCGTAGCTGTTCAGGCCAGCTGGCAGCGGGATAGCCGGGAAGGTGGGACCGCCCGCGAGCACGATCTCCTCGATATAAGCGGGCGCGCCGGTGGCGACGGTGCCCCGGAAGTCCAGGCCTGCTGGCTGGGAGCGGGACGTCGCACCGTGTGCCACGTTCAGTGCCGCGCCGCCGCCCTGGGACTGGCCGATGACGGCCCACTTCTTGGAGAGCACGGGCTGATCCTTGCTCTCTGCGGGGAGTGCTGCCGAAAGATCGGCCTTGTGGGCGGCGATCACGGAGTCCACGACGGAATCCGCGGTGGCCTGGGAGTTGAGGTAGCTCATGAGTCCCGGAGTGCCGAGTCCTGCGTAGTCCGTGGCGACGATGGCATAGCCCTGGGAAAGCCAGTGATTGAGGTACGCGCTATCGCGCTCGCCGCGGTCGTTGATGCTGGGTGCGCAGGCATCATCCATGCCCACCGTGCCGTGCGCCCAGGCGAGCACCGGCCAGCCACCCTCCGGCGGGGTGCCTTTGGGGAGGAAGATCGCGCCCGTGGATGCGACGACCTTTCCGTGCTGGTCAGTGGTGGAGTGCGCGACGCGGTACTGGGCGCCCGCGTTGGTCAGACGCAGGGACTCGTCGAGCGGGACCTGGGCGATGTGCTCGCCCGGGGCTGCCGGGACCGAGTTCCACGTCAGGCCGGAATCCGCCGTGGGCTTGGTGTACGGGGCTGGGTCGCGCATCGGATCGCCGAGGCTGACCAGCGGTCGCGGGGTGGTGTCCGCGATGGAGCCGAAGACCTGAGAGGAGCCCGCGTTGGGATTCCCGGCCCCGCCAGTGGAGAAGCCAGGGGCAGCGGAGGCGGCCCCGCTCCCCGCGGCAAGAACCCCGAATGCCAGGGTTGCGGCGCTCAGCGCGGCGGTGGTTCGGCGGGGGCGAGTGCTCAGTGAGCGAGAAAAAGCGGGCATCGGCGTTCCTTCCAGATCATTAGCTTCGGGCGCAAAAGTAAATATTTCTCACCACAGTAGCTGCCCTGGCGTGCCCGCCTCGCGCGTTTCACCGAAAGAGCTGCGTTGCCCGGCGGCCCCGCGCTGTGTCCTTGCGTTGCGCGCTCACGGGACCCGGCCCCGCGGGCTTCACGGGTTCCTCGCGGTGCCCTGCAGCTTCTCCCCTACGGGAACCGCACGGCGTCCCCCCCTGGCTTCCCCGCAGCCTCCCTCAGGGTGTTTTGCAGAGTTTGATGCCGGAAATCAGGTGAAAAGCGGCATCAAACTCTGCAAAACGCATCCGATGGAGCGCGGGGCGGGGCTCGTGACGCTCGGCGCGCCGCTAGCGCTGGGCCGGGCGGGGGTTGGCTGGGCTGGTTGGCGCTGAGGCCGCTACCGTCGGGCCGCTAGCCCTGCGCCGCTACCGCCGGACCGCTAACGTTAGGCCGCTACCGCCGGACCGCTACCGTTAGGCCGCTTAGTCCTGTGCCGTCGCGGCGGCGAGGAAACGCAGCAACTCCAGCGCGCCCGTCTTGAACAGCGGGTCATTGCCATTCCCGCACTTCGGGGACTGCACGCACGACGGACACCCCGCCTCGCACTCGCACGCCCCCACGGCCTCCGCGGTTGCGGCCATCCACCGGCCAAAATCCGCGAAGCCCTTCTCCGCGAACCCAGCCCCGCCGGTATAGCCGTCGTACACGAACACCGTGGGCAACCCCGTATCCGGGTGCTGCACGATCGAGACTCCACCGATATCCCACCGGTCGCACGTCGCGATCAGTGGCAGCAGCCCGATCGCCGCGTGCTCCGCTGCATGCAAGGTCCCTGGCCATGTCGGCTCCGGAAGCCCCAGGTCAAGCAGAATATCGGGCGCGATCGTGTACGCCACCGCCCGGGTGCGCAGCCGCTCCGGCGGGTAATCCAGCGGCACGTTATCGATGATCTCCCCACCCGGCAGCCGCTTGGTAAACCCGGTCACCGTGTGCGAAACCTCCACATTCAGGTCCGCCAGCCACACACCGTCCGCCAGCTGGCGGGTACCCCGGGTGCGCAGAATCTGGATATCCGTATCCCGCTTCACCCGCGTGCTGTACTCCGGGCTCGCCTGGTGCAGCCACGCCACACCCGCGGAAAGATCTAGGTCATCCACCAGGTAGGTCTCGCCCTGGTGCACATACACCGCGCCGGGGTGCACGTCCGACACTGCGCGGGCCTCATCCACCGTGCCGAGCATGCGCCCCGACTCCGACTCCACGATCGCCACCTGGCCCGCCGCCCCGCCGCGGATCGCCACCTGCCCGTGGATCTGCTCTGCTGCCTGCAGGTCCGCGAACACCCCGTGCGGCCGCCGCCGCAGCACCCCACGCGAGATCAGGTGCTCAGCCACCGCCTCGCCCTGCCAGGCCGCGATCTCCGCATCGCTCAGCGCGCGCTCCGCAGCCGCGCACACCAGGTGATCAGCCAAAACATAAGGATTGTGCGGGTCGAAGACCGTGTTTTCCACCTCCCGGTCCAGCAGGTCCGACGGGTGGTGGATGAGGTAGGTATCCATCGGATCATCCGCGCCCACCAGCACGACCAGCGCCCCCTGCCCTCGCCGTCCCGCGCGCCCGGCCTGCTGCCGGAAGCTCGCGATGGTGCCGGGGAATCCAGCGGCGACGACGGCGTCCAGCCCGCCCACGTCGATTCCGAGCTCCAGTGCGTTGGTTGCGGCCACCCCCAGCAGCTCGCCTTCGTCCAGGGCCTTTTCCAGGTAGCGGCGGTCTTCTGGGGTGTATCCGGCCCGGTAGGCAGCCACGCGCGCGGCATCCTCCGCCCGGCCCATCCCGCCGAGCTCCTCTGCGGCCGCCAGGGCCACGATCTCCGCCCCGCGACGGGAGCGGACGAAGCTCAAGGTTCGCGCGCCTGCGGCGATGACCCGGGCCATGACCTCCGCAGCTTCCGAGTTAGCGCTGCGCCGCACCGGCGCGCCGTGCTCGCCCTCCACGCCTTCCAGGAATCCGGGTTCCCACAACGCGATCGTGCGCTCACCCGCCGGCGAGCCGTCCTCTGTCACCGCCACGACTTCGGCCCGCCCGGTCAGCCGACGCGCATGAGCCGCGGGATCCACACTGGTCGCGGAGGCCATGATGACGGTGGGGCCTGACGTCCTCGATTCCGAGCCGGCGACTGAAGATGGGCCTGCCACCGACGACGGACCAGCCAGCCCCGAACCGGAAGAACCAGCCCCCGGGGCGAGCCGCAGCAGCCGCCGCAGCACCATCGCCACGTGTGCACCGAAGACCCCGCGGTAGACGTGGCACTCGTCAACCACCAGGTAGCGCAGGGTTTTCAGCAGCCGTGTCCACCGCTTCGGATTGCCGAGGATCGAGGCGTGCAGCATATCCGGATTCGTCACGATGATCCGCGCCTGCTCCCGGATCGCGCGCCGGGCCTCGGGCGGGGTGTCGCCGTCGTAGGTGGCGACCATGACGTCCGCGAGCTCTGGGGTCGCCGCGCACAGTCGGGCCAGGGCCTGCATCTGGTCCTGCGCCAGCGCCTTCGTCGGGGCCAGGTACAGTGCCGTGGCGGTCGGATCCTCGGCCAGCGCGGTGAGGATCGGCAGCTGGTAGCCCAGCGATTTACCGGAAGCGGTTCCGGTCGCGACGATGACGTCCCTGCCCTCCCACGCGTGCTGTGCCGTTTCGGCCTGGTGGGACCACGGTTGTACGACGCCACCTCGGCGCAGCGTCTCCCTGAGCGAGGGGAGCGACCATTCGGGCCAGTCCGCGGGGGTGGACAGGCGCGCCGGGACGTGGCGGACGTGCGTGACGGTGGAGTCCGGCATGGCCGCGCGCAAGTCCTCGATGAGTTCGGCGCCGAGGGAATTGGGCGCACTGCCGGGATTGGGTGGATGGGGCGCACTGCCTGCGCCGTGGGAATCAGGCGCACCGCCTGCGCCGGAGGAGGGGGTGGAGGACTGCTCAGCCATGATGAGGGCAGTCTAGCCCGAGCACCAGACACACCGCGGGGTGGATTGACGAGGTGGCCTGATGGGGCGGTGCCTCGCGACTGGGTGGTGCGGCTTGGGGCGGTTGCGTTGGCTGCCCGGAAGCGAGCCGGAAGCAGTCTCGGGGCGCTGCATTAAGCGTTCGACCGATTGTTCATCTAAAACCCCTATCGGTGGCGAAAGAAACATGGCACACTGGTGGACGGTCCCAATCCCATGCGCGGTGTCAACCGTTGATGTGGCGGTGAAGGCCCTGCTCCGCTGAAAGTTGGCGGGGCTGGTACGCCAAGAAAGTTAGGTTGTTTGAAAATGGCGCAGGGAACTGTGAAGTGGTTTAACGCGGAGAAGGGCTATGGATTCATCGCCCCAGAAGATGGCTCCGCGGACCTTTTCGTCCACTACTCCGAGATCCAGAGCAGCGGCTTCCGCACTCTGGAGGAGGATCAGAAGGTCGAATTCGAGGTCGGCGAAGGCGCGAAGGGCCCGCAGGCTCAGAACGTCCAGCCGCTGTAAGCAGCGAGTATGAGCTGCAGCCGACTGCCGACTAGGCAGTAGGCACAGCGAAGAGCAAACGCCCCGGGGCGGTGGTTTCCACCGTCCCCTTTTGCTTTTCTTCACCCCCGTGTCTGCACCACCCGCTAACCTCAGTCCCCAACGGCAGCAAGAACCTATTTCGGGCTTCTCGCACCATCCGGTGGGGTTGCAGCAGGGGTGGGGAGCTGCCTCAAAGGTGGGGATAACACACCGCCCGATTTCCACTAAGCAGGTATCACTTGCCTATTGTGGCAATCTAAGGAGCAAATCCATGCGGAGGTCACGTGAAGCGTTTAGTCATTGTCGAGTCTGCAACTAAGGCCAAGAAGATCGCCCCAATGCTGGGGCCCGATTACATCGTCGAGGCTTCAGTTGGGCATATTCGTGACCTCCCACGCGGTGCCGCGGACGTTCCGGCGAAGTATAAGAAGGAGCCGTGGGCGCGCCTCGGCGTGAACGTGGATAAGGGCTTCGAGGCCCTCTATGTGGTCTCCCCGGATAAGAAGAAGCGCGTCGCCGATCTGCGCGCCAAGCTCAAGCAGGTCGACGAGCTGCTGCTCGCAACAGACCCCGACCGCGAGGGCGAGGCCATCGCCTGGCACCTGCTGGAGGTTCTGAAGCCCAAGGTCCCGGTCCGCCGCATGGTTTTCCACGAGATCACCAAGTCCGCGATCCTCGAGGCCGTGGAAAACACCCGCGAGCTGGACTACAACCTCGTGGATGCCCAGGAGTCCCGCCGTGTGCTCGACCGCCTTTATGGCTACGAGGTCTCCCCGGTGCTGTGGAAGAAGGTCATGCCACGCCTGTCCGCAGGGCGTGTGCAGTCCGTCGCCACCCGCGTGATCGTCGAGCGCGAGCGCGAGCGCATGGCCTTCCGCGCCGCCGACTACTGGGACCTGACCGCCGAGCTCTCGATCGACCCCGCCGCCCGGTTGGACGGTGATCCGGCATCCTTCCAGGCCAAGCTCGCCACCGTGGGCGGCCAGCGCATCGCGCAGGGCCGCGACTTTAAGGACGACGCCACCCTCAAGGCCAGCAAGTCCGGCACCCCGCTGGTCCTGGACGAACAGCGTGCGAAGCAGCTGGCGTCCGGAATTAAGGGCGAGGAACTGCACGTCGCGAACGTGGAGGAAAAGCCCTACACCCGCCGCCCGTACCCGCCGTTCATGACCTCCACGCTGCAGCAGGAGGCCGGCCGGAAGCTGCGCTTCACCTCCGAGCGCACGATGCGCATCGCGCAGCGCCTGTACGAAAACGGCTACATCACCTATATGCGTACGGACTCCACGACGCTGTCCACCGCCGGCATCAACGCCGCCCGCGCGCAGGCAGCCCAGCTGTACGGCCAGCAGTTCGTCGCGGACGGCCCGCGCCAGTACAACCGCAAGGTGAAGAACTCCCAGGAGGCCCACGAGGCGATCCGCCCAGCTGGCGAGCGCTTCCAGACCCCTGGCCAGCTCGCGCAGAAGCTGGATGCCGAGGAATTCAAGCTCTACGAGCTGATCTGGCAGCGCACCGTCGCCTCCCAGATGGCCGACGCCCGCGGTACCTCCATGAAGGTCACCATCGCGGGCACGTCCGGCGAGCCGGAGGCGGGCACCGAGGTGGAGTTCACCGCCACCGGCCGCACCGTCACCTTCCCGGGCTTCCTGAAGGCCTACGTTGAGGTCTCCCGCACCGCGGAAGGTAAGGACGTCGCCGATAACGCGGAGAAGCGCCTCCCACAGGTCACCGAGGGCGTGTTCCTCACCGCAGAGGGCGTCACCGCGGACGGTCACACGACGACCCCGCCGGCCCGTTATACCGAGGCCAGCCTCGTGCGGAAGATGGAGGAGCTCGGCATCGGGCGCCCATCGACCTACGCGTCGATCATCCGCACCATCCAGGATCGTGGTTACGTCCTGCCCCGTGGCAATGCGCTGGTCCCCAGCTGGGTGGCCTTCGCGGTCGTTGGCCTGCTGGAGCAGAACTTCGGCGCGCTGGTGGACTATGACTTCACCTCCGCGATGGAGGACCAGCTCGACGCCATCGCCGAGGGCAACGAGGACCGCACGAAGTGGCTGGAGGGCTTCTACTTCGGCGGTGGCACCAGCTCCCAGAACTACGGCCTGAAGAATGTGGTCGCCCAGAACCTGGAGAGCATCGACGCCCGCCGCGTGAACTCCCTCCACCTCTTCGACGACGCCAACGGCGTGCCGATCGTCGTCCGCGTTGGTCGTTACGGTCCGTACCTCGAGCGCATGGTGAAGAACGATAAGGGCGAGGAGGAAGCGCAGCGCGCCAACCTGCCGGAGTCCATGACCCCGGACGAGCTGACCCTGGAGGTCGCCGAGAAGCTCTTCGCCACCCCGCAGTCCGGCCGCGAGCTGGGCCGCAACCCGGAGAACGGGCGCATGATCGTGGCCCGCGAGGGTCGCTTCGGCCCGTACGTCACCGAGGTGCTGGGCGAGGACGAGGAAGCCGAGGTCACCGCGAAGGCGGAGAAGGTCTTCCTCGCCGAGCGCGATGAGGAGGACGCTGAGCGCGCGAAGGAGGGCAAGAAGCCCCTGTCGCGTGAGACCAAGACCTTCGCGAATAAGAAGGCCAAGCGGATCAAGGAGATCCTCGACGAGACGCTGAAGCCGAAGACGGCCTCGCTGTTCGCCAGCATGGAGCCGGCTACCGTCACCCTGGAGGATGCGCTGAAGCTGATGAGCCTGCCGCGCGAGGTGGGCGTGGACCCCGCCGACGGGGAGGTCATCACCGCGCAGAACGGTCGCTATGGCCCGTACCTGAAGAAGGGCTCGGACTCGCGCTCCCTGGGCAGCGAGGAGGAGCTGTTCACCATCACGCTCGACGAGGCGCGTCGCATCTACGCGGAGCCGAAGCGTCGCGGCCGCGCTGCCGCGAAGCCGCCGTTGAAGCGTCTGGGGGACAACGACGTCTCCGGCAAGCCGATGTCCGTCAAGGAGGGGCGATTCGGGCCTTATGTCACCGACGGCACGACCAATGCGTCGCTGCGCCGCGGGGACACCCCGGAGACCCTGACGGATGCCCGGGCCAACGAGCTGCTTTCGGAGCGCCGGGCGAAGGACGCCGAGAAGGCTGCCGCCGGACCGGCGAAGTCCACCCGCAAGAGCACGAAGAAGACTGCGAAGAAGGCGGCCAAGAAGGCCACGAAGCGCAGCACCAAGAAGACCGCGAAGAAGGCGGCCAAGAAGGCTTAGGCCTCAAGCGGTGCTAGGGCACCTAAGTCTAGGGCTTAAGTAGTGCTAGGCCCGGGTGGTAGCTCCCAGTAGGAGCCGCCACCCGGGCTTTCTGCTGTGCGCTGTGTCTGCTGGCTCCGGCATGAACTTCTCACTTAACTTCGTACTCATCTTCGTACAGTGAGAAGTAAGTACGAAGATGGGTGAGAAGATGCCCTGAGTGGCAGTCAAGAAGACCTAAAACCGCCGCCGAGCGGCCGGCCCGCTGGCTAGTGGCGGTCCGCGAGAGTGGCGCGCACCGGGCGGGCCAGCTGCGTCATCTGGCGGCGGCCGCGCAGCTCCACAGACTTCAGCATCGTCCAGCGACGCTGCTCGGCCTCATTAGCCAGCCGCACCGTCGCCGCACTCGTCAGCACTCGACCCGGGGTGTCCTTCGCTAGGTCGGTCAGCCGGGACGCCTGGTTCACAGCGTCGCCAATCACGGTGTACTCGAATCGATCCTTCGCGCCGATGTGACCGGCGACGACCGAACCTGCAGCCACGCCAACGCCCGCCTCGAACTCCAGATCCGTGAGCTTGGAGTGCATCTCCCGGGCGGCAGCCAGCGCGTGGCCAGCGGCGTCCTCAAGGGGCAGCGGGGCACCGAAAACGGCGAGTGCGGCGTCGCCCTGGAACTTATTGATGATGCCCTTGTGCTCGTGGACGACCTCCACGACGCGGTCGAAGAACTCGTTGAGCGCGGAGACGACGTGCTCCGGGGAACGCTGCGTGGCGAAGCCAGTGGAGCCGATGACGTCCACGAACAGCACCGCGACGTCGCGGGACTCGCCGCCCAGCTCCGGGTCCTCCTCCAGCGCGCGGCGGGCGACCTCCGTGCCGACGTAGCGGCCGAAGAGGTCCGAGACCTGCTGGCGCTCCTGCAGGCCGCGCATCATCTCGTTGAACCCGGCCTGCACCACGCCAATCTCGGAGGAGTCGTAGATACGCACCGTGGTTTCCAGGTTCCCGCGGCGCACCTGGTTGATGGCGAACTGCAGCTCGCGCACCGGGTCCACCACGCTCATCGCGCTCAAGCGCGCACCCAGGAAACCGGTGACCAGGGCGGTGACTGCCAGGGCCACGAGCGCCGGGATCAGGTCCTCCATTGAGCCGTCGAAGAAGCTCCGGGCCTGCGCGAAAATCAGCAGCAGGATGCCCAGCACCGGCACCGCGTTGGTCAGCACCCAGGTGGCCATGAGGCGGGTGGACATCGGCGAAAGGTCGGACTGCTCCAGGGAACCCTGCTCGAGGGCGCGGGCGGCGACGGGACGAACCAGCCGTTCGGCCTCCATGTACGTCATCAACGTCACCATCAACCCGCCCAACACGGCGGTCACGGCAACGGTGATCGCCCACCGCGAGGAGTACTGCGCGGCCACGATGGTGAAGATCGCCACGCCGATGGCCCACAGCACCGCGCCCGTCACGGACTGCAGGAAGGGGATGCGAAGCACCAGATGCCGGATCATGTTGGGGTCATAGGCATCGGGGTTGCGTTGCCAGCGCAGCACGGGGGCGAAGAAGATCAGCGTGAACACCACGCCAGCCACGATCGCGAAGATGAAATAACTCAAATACGCAATCGAGGTGACGGTGTTTGGGCTGGTCAGCTCGCGCGCACCGCGCAGCGGGATGAGGAAGCGCAGGAAGGTCGCGACGGCGATCGCGCCGACCACGTTCGTCATCAGAATCATCGCGGCATACAAGGGCCAGTAGGTGCCCCAGACCCATTTCAAGTAGCGCGCGAATTGTTGCATGGCTATTACATTATCGAACCCGTCTACAGCGGGGGCTAGACTGTGCTTCGTGAACGTGGATAGCTCTGGATTCGACCCCCTGGCCGGCGGTGGCGTGTGGCGCAAGATCACCGCCCAGCCGGTTCGGGAGCTGCTCGCGGGCGCGGTAGCGAACCCGCAGGCGATGACGCACTCCTGGCTATTCACCGGCCCGCCCGGTTCGGGTCGTTCAATCGCGGCCAAAGCCTTCGCCACGGGGTTGGTGTGCCCGAATGGGGGCTGCGGGGAGTGCGAACAGTGCCAGTCCGCGGCCGCCGGCACGCACCCGGACATCGTGTGGATCGCGACGACCGGCTCCGTCATCCCCGTCGAGGACGTCCGGGAGGTCATCAGTTCCGCCGCGTCGATGCCCACAGTCTCCCGGTGGCGGGTCGTCGTGGTCGAGGACGCCGATCGCCTCAACGAGGCCGGTTCGAATGCGCTGCTGAAGTCCGTGGAGGAGCCACCCGCGCACACCGTGTTTGTGCTCTGCGCCCCGTCCACCGACCCGCTGGACATCTCGATCACGCTGCGTTCCCGCTGCCGCCACGTCTACATTCCGACCCCGTCGCCGCAGCAGGTGGAGGATGTTCTTCTTCAGGACGCCTCCCTGGGCATTACGCAGGAGCAGGCGCGATGGGCCGCTGGGGTTTCCGGTGGACACATTGGCCGAGCCCGGCACCTGGCGCGTGACGAGGCAGCCCGGACGAAGCGGGCGACGGCGCTGAAGCTGCCGCAGATGGTCTACGAGGGCGCGCGCCTGTTCAGCTTCACCTCCCAGCTGGTGGCGAAGGCGACCGAGGAGGTCGCCGCCCAGGTGGAGGCGGTCGAGGCGAAGGAACGCGAGGCGCTGGAGGAGTCCCTGGGCGTGGGGGCGAAGGGCCGTGGTGCTGCGAAAGCACAGCGTGGTTCGGCGGGGCAGATGAAGGAGCTGGAGCGGGAGCAGAAGAACCGCCGCACCCGGATGGTGCGCGACGCCCTGGATCTGGCCTTGATCGACGTTGTGGGTTTGTACCGCGACGCGATGCTGCAGGCAGCAGGTGCGGTGGAACCGGTGGGTGCTTCGGCTGATGCCGCCGAGGGGGCCGCAGGTGGCACCGACGTCATCGCGGCCGCGGCCCATGGTCTGCAGCCCGTGGGTGGGTTCCAACACCCGGATATGCGCGCTACCTCGGGGGAGCTCGCGCGTCGGAACTCCCCGGAAGCGCTGGTCCGCTGTATCGACGCGGTGTCGACCTGCCGGGAGACCCTGGGGATGAATGTGAAACCGGAGGTTGCGCTCGACGCGCTGGGCGGTGCGCTGCGGGAAGCGTGCCGGGTGAGCTAGCTCGCTCGGTTTTGTGTCTTCGCGCTGCTGTCCGCTACGATGATCCTCCGTAAGAATGCTTGAGCTTTAGGCTCTGGGTTTTTGCGCGCCGCCTTAGCTCAGTCGGCAGAGCGTTTCACTCGTAATGAAAAGGTCGCGAGTTCGATTCTCGCAGGCGGCTCACCTAAAAACGGTCACTACCAGCGCAAGCGGTAGTGGCCGTTTCGCATTTCACCACTACACTATGCCCATGACGTCCATCTGGCCCAGCGCGCTGCCGCCCGCCAGCCCGGTGTGGTTCCCCTCGGTCATGGGTACGGCCATCCTGTCCTCCCTGCTCGGTCGCCAGGTCCCGGAGCATGGCTGGCTGCTGTACCCGGCAACGGCGCTGATGTTCCTCGCATTCGTCCTGCTCATCGGCCTGGGTGCCGGCTTCGCGGTCAACGCCCGCCGCAACCCCGGGATGTTCGCGAACACCTGGCGGGACATGTCAATCCTCCCGACCTGGGGCACCGTCTCCATGGGTATGACCGCGACGGGCTCGGCGATCCACAACGTCGGCCCGCTGCTGCCCTTCGGGACTGCGGCTGCTCCCCGCGCCGGGTTGACGGACTCCGCCCCCGCCGACTGGGTTATCGCCGTGGCCGCCACACTCTGGCTGATCGGCACCCTCATCGGCCTGTTCACCACCTTCCGGGTCGCACTGCGGCTCATGGAGAAGGGGGCCAACCACCCCGTCCCGGCTTGGGGGCTGGCGGTCGTCCCGCCGATGGTCTCCGCCACGACGGGCGCGAGCCTTGTCGACGACGTCGCTTCCGAGCAGCTCACGGTGGTCCTGGTGCTGGCGGTGACCGCGTTCTTCTTTCTGGCGCTGTTCTTCGCCGCTTTGTTGTTCACGCTGGCCTATCGCAGCCACTTCTTCTATCACCCGCTGCCGGTGGACGCCTCCATCTCCACCTGGATTCCGCTGGGCGTGGTCGGCCAGTCTATCGCCGCAGCCCAGTCCATTGCCGCTCAGGCGGAGTTCGTGATGCTGCCTTCGGCGACCCCTGCGGTCACCTGGCTCGCCCACGCCTATGGCTGGGTGGCGCTGGTCATCGGCATTCCCGTGGTGGTTTTCGCGGTGATCCGCACGATCTACGGTTTCCGGGAGCGCATGAACTTCACCCCGGGCTGGTGGGCCTTGACCTTCCCGATCGGCACCGTGGCGCTGGGCGCGGCCATGATGGCGGAGACCATGTCCGGTCCGTGGCAGGTGATCCCGCAGGTGGTGGGCACCGGCAGCCTCGTTGCGTTGTGCTGCACCTGGACCTTCTGCGCGGTCGCGACCCTCACGGCCATTCTGAAGGCGCGCGCTACAGGCTAGCCGGGGCGAGTTTGCCGTACAGCGCGGCCAGCTTCTCGACGTCGCCGCCCGGAACCTTGTCCAGGTCGGAGTGCGCGGCCGTGGCCCCCACACGCAGCACCTCGTGGGCGACCAGCTGTGCGGCGGCGTGGTGATCCCACTGTTCCCGCCGCCACTCATAGGACTCGTTGGCGCACGCATTCGTCACCGCACGCGACTCGTTGAGCTCGTAGCGCAGCTCGCGGCGATCCAGGATCGCGTCGTCGATCGGGCTGGTCCGTAGGCTGGCGATCATCTTTTTTATCGACGTCAGCAGGTACGCGTAGTTGAGCTCGGCGGTCTTCTGGAGGTTATTGGGGCGGAAGAGCCAGATGGCCAGGACGGAGAGCAGGGAGGCGATCACCAGCTCCGCACCGCGGTCCATCGCCGTCTGGCCGATGGGGGCACTGCCCAGGCCAGCCATCATGAGCCCCAGCGGGGCGGTGAAGACCATCGCCAGCCCGTAGTTCGCGGCGATGAAAAGCTCCGTGCAGGCCATGGCCACCGCCAGGCCGATGAGGTCCATCAGGATGCCCGGGTGCAGCTGATAGAAAGCCAGGTACAGCAGGATGCCGATGACGGAGCCCGCGATGCGGTGGATGCAACGCACTGTGCCCGCCATGCGGTAGGGGCCCTGGCCGAGCAGCAGCATCACGGAGGTGATCGCCCAGTCCGGCCGACCCAGACCTAGCACCGTGGAGAGGATGGACACGCCCAGGCCCGCGAGCGCGACGCGCTGGGCGGTGACCATCGGGTGGGAGTCGCGGTGCCACTGCCGCTTCAGCTTGGCCCACGCGCCGGGGGAGGCGAGCGGGATGGTGCGCCGGTCGGAGGGGGAGTGGCGCTGCGCCTGGGCGTCCGGGTCGGCGGTGGCCCAGCGGTGTTGTGCGCTGAGCATGCGGTGCACGAGCTCCTCGCTCTTGGTGCCCCGAGCTTCAGGGGTGATCGCTCCGCCGTGAATGGCACCCGCGTGGGCCAGCATCGACCAGGCGCGGTGGATCGCGCCGGCGGCGGTGAGCTTGAGCGATTCGTATTCGGCTGGCGCTTCCTTGGTTCGGGCCTCCAGGTAGTCGGCGACGGCAGCCTCGGCGTCCTCCACCGCCTTGCGTTCCGGGCCGTGCTTATCGACCAGCCAGCCGGACATGCTGATGATGAACCCGGAGACCGCGCCGATGATCGACCAGATCAGGGTGGCGGAGAGGGAGATGGAAATCTTGTTGACCATCAGCCCGCCGGTGACGAAGAGCATCAGATACGGCCCCGGCGGGGTGAGCCGTAGACACATCGTCACGTAGACGCAGACCACGCAGACGGCGAGGAAGAGCATCAGCGGCAGGTAGGCGATGAGCGCGCCGCGCGGGTTGGCGATGACCCCTCCGATCCCCTCGGAGAAATCCATCTGGCCGTGGGAGTGGCTCCAGATGCCGAGCAGCCGGAAGCCCAAGGTCAGGCTGGTGAAAAGCAGCCCATAGCGCAGCAGGGACTTCCAGCGCTCGCGGTAGGGCTTGTTCTCACCGTTGATGAGGAGCACAGCACCCGCGGAGACGAGCAGTAGCTCGGAACCGAAACCCAAAAGATAACCGATGATGCCCGGGATCAGGATCGCCAGCGCCGCGCGGGTGGCGCGGGGAATGTGGTGGCGGAAGGAGTTGAAAGTCAGCAGCATCGCCCGCATCGAGGGCGGGGAGGGGGCGTCGGGGAGGGCGCGGACGCCGAAGGAATCAGCATCCGTGCCGAAGATACGGTCGACTGAACTTTTGCCCGCTGCTGGCGGGTCCTGCCTATTCTGATCTCCCGAAACTGTCACTCAGCCGAGTCTAGCGCGCGGGTTGTGCGCGAAGTCTGCAGGGTTGAGGACGCCGCACGGCCAGCATTCCCACCCGCCGTGCCGACCTTCTGCCGCGCGACCCCCCACGCCACGCAGCCTCCCCGCAGCACTGGGGTTAGTCCTCCCGCCAGCGGCCTGGCTGGCCGACCGCCGGGTCGGACTCGGCCTTGGTCACCATGTCCTCATAGCGCTGCATGAGGTTCACGGAGGTGATCTCCGATGGCACCCCGAAGGCGTCCACCAGCAGTTCCGACCAGGGGCCCAGGGAGTCCACCAGGTCGTTGAGCGCGGCACGGGCCGCCTTGGTGCGGGTGCCTGTGAGCAGGTTCTGCTCCAGGTACCAGCTGCCGTTGCGGACGATGAGGTCCAGGAAGTAAACGTCGCGGACCTGCTCCATCACATCGCGGGCGGTGTCGCTGGTCAGCGTCGCTTCCGCCTCCAGCATGGCCTCGAGGAGGATGCGGTCCACGTGGGCCCACGCGACCTCCAGCAGGTGGTCCTGTGCCCGGTCGACGACCTTCGCGGCCTTCTCCACCGGCATGTCCTTGGCCACGCGCAGGCGGCGGCCCAGGGAGACCATGAGGCGGCGCTCCCGCTCAGACACCAGACGCAGCTGGCTACCCGGATCGAAGAGGGTGGCCTCCTCACTATCGGAGAAGGTGTCCTTCAAGTTCTGGACCAGGGCATCCGCGGCGGTGCGGCGGCGCAGCAGGGTGGAGAAATTATCCAGCCCGAAGCGGACCATCTCCAGCGGGTTGAAGCTGCCGATCTCCTTGGAGAATCCGGTCATCAGCTCCTTACCTGCCAGCTGCATCATCACCACATTGTCGCCCTCGAAGGTGGTGAAGATATCCGAGTCTGCCTTCAGGCTGGTCAGCAGGTTTTCGGCCATGTAGCCGTAGCCGCCGCAGGCCTCGCGCATCTCCTGGATGGTGTCGGTGGCGTGCGCGGTATTCGCAGCCTTCAGGGCGGCGGCGTGCGCCTCGAGCTCGCGCTGGTTGGCCTGCTCCTCCTTCGTGGCGTCCACGGGGTCAACGCCGCGTGCCTCGAGGTCGTGCAGCCCGGAGATCAGCTCATTCGTCGCCAGCTGCAGCGCGTAGGCGCGCGCCACCCGGGGGATGAGGCGCAGCCGGTGCTTGCGGTGCTGGATGAGGGTGTTTTCCGGCAGGTCATCGCTGGGCGCGAACTGCTTGCGCAGGTTGGCGTAGCGCACGCCGATGTCGAGGGCGGTACGCGCCGCAGCACCGGCGGCGGCACCCACCGTCACGCGCCCGCGAACCAGCGCGCCGAGCATGGTGAAGAAACGGCGGTTCGGGTTCTCGATCGGGGAGCTGTAGTTGCCCTCCTCATCCACGTCGGCGAAGCGGTTGAGCAGGTTCTCGCGCGGCACGCGGTAGTTCTCGAAGACCAGGGTGCCGTTGTCCACGCCGGGCAGCCCGCCCTTGTAGCCGTGATCGCCCAGGCGCACGCCCTCGACCGGGGAGCCGTCGTCCTCGCGGATGCGGGCGACGAGGCAGTGCACGCCGTGCGACTCCTCCACACCCGGGGTGTAGAGCTGCGCGAAGACCGCGGCAAAGCGGCCGTCGCGGGCGGCGTTGCCGATGTACCACTTCTCCGAAGACGCGGTGGGGGAGTTGATGATGAACTCCTGGGTCTCCGGGTCGTAGGTCGCGGTGGTCTCCAGGCTCTGGACGTCGGAACCGTGGCCGCGCTCCGTCATCGCGAAGCAGCCCAGCGCTCGCAGCTCGATCAGGTCCTTAACCAGGTCATGGTGGCGCTCGGTGCCGAGGTTGCCCACAGCGCCGCCGAACAGCCCCCACTGCACGCCGGATTTCACCATCAGGGAGAGATCCGCCATGCCGAGCATCTCGATGCTGGCCAGGGTCGCGCCGGTCTCCCCGGTGCCGCCCTGCTCCTCGCGGAACGCGCCGTGCGGCAGGCCCGAATCCAGCACCGACTGCAGCTGGGCGGTGGTGCGGGCGCGGGCTTCTTCCAAGCTGAGCCCCACCGCGGGCCGGAACTGATCGTCCTTGAGTACCTCGCGAATGTTGTCCCGTGCCTCGCCAAATTGGCCGTCGAGCACCCGCCTGAGCTCCGGGAGGATCGCCGGATTCGGGGTGGTCGGCAGGGGGTTGGGGGCCTTGGAGCGACGGGGGATGTCCTCTCCAAGCTGCTTATTCTTTGGTGAGTTCTGTGCCATGACCCAAGGGTACGCAATGTGGCGAAGGCCACAGCCAATTCGCGATTTCCGCTTAACCCGCATTCGAGTATGGCGGCGAGATGCCGAGGATTAACATTGGTAGCCATGTCACGAAGCTCCGATACCCCAACCAATCTCAACATCGACTCGCGAGGCTCGAAGTACAAGGGTTCGCGAGCGTGGCTCATGGTTGCGTTGGCGGTATTTATCGTCGCATGGGGCGGCAACGAGTTCACTCCGATGATGGTCTTCTACCGCGGGGAGGACGTCTTCTCCCCGGTGTTCGTGGATGCCCTGCTGGCCTTCTACGCGGTAGGTATCGCCATCGGCCTGCTGGTCGCCGGGCCGCTCTCCGACCGTTATGGACGCCGCGTCGTCATGCTGCCTGCTCCGATCGTCGCGCTGATTGGTTCCATCC
Organism: Corynebacterium sp. UMB9976; assembly: GCF_030212265.1. Classification (NCBI taxonomy): domain Bacteria; kingdom Bacillati; phylum Actinomycetota; class Actinomycetes; order Mycobacteriales; family Corynebacteriaceae; genus Corynebacterium; species Corynebacterium sp. UMB9976. The sequence goes on along the minus strand of NZ_JASODY010000015.1, from coordinate 10,492 downwards.
TCATCGCGATGGGCGAGACCAGCGAGCCGATCATCTTTGCTGGTCGCATGCTTTCCGGCCTGGCGCTGGGCATGGCGATGACCGCGGGTGGCTCGTGGATCAAGGAGCTCTCCAGCCCGGCCTTCGACCCCACGGCGAAGCCGAACTCCGGGGCGAAGCGTTCCGCGATGGCCATGACCGGCGGTTTCGCGGTGGGTGCATTGATCGCCGGCCTGCTTGGCGAGTGGGGTCCGATCCCCGGCCAGCTGCCCTACATGATTCACGTGGTCCTCTCGATCGTGACGATCGTGGGCCTGATGACGGTGCCGGAGACCCGCCAGAGCGCACACCTGAAGGTCAAGGGCTCGTTCCTGAGTGACCTGGCGTCCCCCTCCGCGAAGCACCCGCGTTTCCTGCTGGTCGTGCTGCCGCTGGCGCCGTGGGTCTTCGGCTGCACCGGCGTGGCCTATGCGATCATGCCTGCTCTGATTCAGAATTCTTATGGCAATCCGATCGCCATCACCGCGGGTATCACCGCCCTGGCGCTGGCCTTCGGCTTCGGTATTCAGCAGTTCCCGGACCTGTACTGGCGTAATCATTCCGCGTTTGGCCAGCAGGTCGGTCTGGTCACCGTGATCATCGGCATGCTCGTCGCTGCCTGGACCGCAAAGACCGTCTCCCTGGCGGGCGCGTTGATCGTCGCGGTCGTCCTGGGGCTGGGCTACGGCATCACGCTGCTGACGGGCCTGACGGAGGTGCAGCGCCTGGCCAGCCCGGATGAGTTGGGTGGCCTGACCGCGATCTACTACGTGTTCACCTACGTGGGCTTCTTCTTCCCGATGATCCTGACCCGTCTGTCCGAGTGGTTCAGCTACCCGGTCATGCTTCTCGCGGGCGTGGTGGCTGCGGTCCTAAACCTGGCCCTGATCACGGTGTTCTCCCGGAAGTTCATCCCGGCGGAGAGCTAGGCCTTTTCTTTCACGACGTCGCCCTCGCCGGCCTCGGCTCGGCCGGGCCAGGTCGGTAGGCGCTGGAGCCGCCAGAGCTGGAGGGCGACGCCGACCAGCGGGCCGATCCCGAGTGCGAGCACCGAGCGGAGCTCCGGGGTGGTGTCCACCAGCAGCAGACCCACCGCCGCGACGGTGGCGATGGCCCAGCCGAACCAGTACAGGTCGTGGCGGCCAGCGGCGAGGGCCGCGGAACCCGTGACCATGAGCAGTGCGGTGCCGGTGGAGGCGAAGGTCAGCAGGCCGAGGGCTGCGGGGGAGACCAGGTAGGCCTCGTCGAAGAGCAGGGCCATGATCGGTCGGCCCACGAGGTAGGCGGCCACCCCGCCCACCGCGCCGATGGCGATGATCGCCAACGCGGGAGCGGCCGCGGCGCGCAGCACCTGCTCGCGGCGTTTGGTGAAGTGCACGATCAGCGCCGGCTGGAAGCGCTGCAGGGGGACCAGCAGCGGGGCGCGGGTGAGGGTGACGGCTGTGATCGTTCCGGCGAGCACTGCGCCCGCCCCGGCGGCCCCGCCGGCGGAGCTGAGCTCCTCGCCGGTGCCGCTGGTACCAGCGAAGCCCAGGTCGGTGGTGGCGCGCAGCAGGACGGGGAAGCCGGTGATGAGCACGGCATTGGCGCCGGAGGCCAGCATCGCCTTCAGCCCGCGTTGCACGAAGGCTCGGGCGGGGATGTCCGCGCGGTGGCTCAGCAGTGGGCGCACCCCGGGGAGCAGTGCGAATGCGGCCCAGGTGCCCGCGCCGATGACGGTGATGATGAAGAAGGAGACCACGCCCCAACCCAGCCACCAGGCGAGGGCTGCGAGCAGTAGGCGGATCCCGGAATCGATGCCGATGAGCCAGGCGAACTCGCGCCAGCGGGAGGCCGCGGAGATCAGCCCGCAGAGGATGGCTTGGAAGGCGAAACTCGCGAGCCCTGTGGCGGTGAGAATGGCAGCCCACAGGGGGTGGGCGGGGCTCACGCTGGTGGCCCACAGCGGGGCAGAAACCAGGGAAAGTAGCCCGAAGGCGAGGGCGAAGCCGCCCGCCAGAGTAAAGGGGCGGGCAGCACCGCGATCGGTGGCCGTCTCCCGCGGTTCGGTGCCCTTGCGGTTGTGCCGGGCGGCGGTCACGCCGCGGGCGGTCTCCTGCATGAGGCCGTCGATCAGCCCAGTGAGGGCGAAGAATAGCCCCCAGAAGACCATGAAGTCCACATAGCCTGCGGGCGGAAGGGCCTTGGAGGCGATCCAGATGACCAGGTAGCCCGCGGCGGCGACAACAACGGTGGCGATGCTCAGTGCGCGCATGATGGCCGCACCTCCCGCCGCGCGTTAAGCCCGGCCCTGTTGAGGGCCGGGCGGTGTGGGTTTTTGGTTCCCGAAAGCGTTAGTTCCCGAAGGCCTTCTTCAGGACCGGCAGGTAGCCGCGCAGGTCGTCCTGCCAGTAGCCCCACTGGTGGGTGCCGGTGTTGCGGAAGTTGAAGGTGGCGTCCTTCTTACCCAGGGAGCGCAGCTTCACATCCAGGTCGTGGGTGCAGCCATTGGTGGCGGCTTCGATGACGCCACCCTCCACAGCCACGGTCGTGGCCGCGGACAGGTCGCCGTTCACGCGCTCGGAGCTCAGCACGTCGTGCTTGCCAACCAACCCAGAGGCGTTGGAGACGTACAGGTTCGGCTGCTTGACCAGGTTCTTCGCGTTGACCAGGGCATCGTCGCGGAGGGCTGCCGGGGTGTGGGAACCGCCCCACATCTCGTTGACGTTGGTCCCGCCGCGGGCCAGGGTGATGTTGACGAAGGTCGGGGCCAGACCCTTGGTGGTCGACGCGCAGCCGGAGAAGGAGCCGACGGAGTCATAGAAGCCCTGGTTGTGCGCGGCCAGGTTCAGCGAGGAAGTGGCGGACATGGACATGCCCGCGATGGCGCGCTTGCCGTTGGCCTTCAGCTCCTTCTCGATGGTCTGCGGCAGCTCCTTGGTCAGGAAGGTCTCCCACATCGGCTTGTAGCCAGCTTTGTTGTACTTGCTCACCCAGTCGGTGTAGTAGCTGAACGCGCCAGACATCGGGATGACGATGTTGGCGTTGAGGTTCTTGCCGTAGTAATCGATGATGTCCGACTGGTTGATCCAGTTCGCCCGGCCCTCGCCGCCGTCGGCGCCGTTGAGCATGTACAGGGTTGGTAGGCCGGCGGTTTCGCGCAGCTTCTTACCCTTCGGGCCGATGACGACCAGCGGGATTTCCAGGCCACCCATGGCCGGGGAGGTCGCGGTGGCATAGCTGACGTTGTGGCCCTCGCGCTTCAGCTTCTTGACCTTGCTGACCCAGCGACCGTTGGTGCTCGGGTTCACGGTCCCCGGCAGCTCGTCCCAGTACAGATCCGCGGCCTTCGCGTTGCCAGCGACGGCCTGGCCGCTCACCGGGGCAGCCGAGGCAGAGGATGCGGTGTGGGCGGCCATGGACAGTGGCATGAGGGCCGCGAGGGATGCGGCGAGGCCACGGGCGAGGTACTTCTTCATCGAATTTCCTTTGCGTATCAGCTGTGGTGATCGGCGGTTTCTCTGTCCCTACTCCGACCAGCGGCTGGGAATCTACCAGCTAGATAGTAGCCATGATTATGAGCTAAGGGAAAGCAAATGCCAGCTTTTCTTAGTATTTTTGCCCATAAAGCTGCTAGAACTAATGCAGGAAGTGGACAGGCTGTTCTCATTCCCCTGGCATCGCAGCACGTGAAGGCCAAAAATTTCGGATCTTTCCCTCGGATACTTTAAGGACAACCCGACATGCAGTTCATCGACCAGATCATCCTCATCATCACCGACTTCCTGGGCGGATTCGTCCACGGCAGCGCGGATGCTTTCTCCAGCCTGAAGCTGGCTCTGGGCTCGATTTAAATATAAGGTGGGGGCCGTGGCTGAACATTATGACGTAGTAGTAATCGGTGCAGGCCCCGGCGGTTACGTCGCCGCAATTCGCGCGGCGCAGCTGGGCCTCAAGACCGCAGTTGTCGAGAAGCAGTACTGGGGCGGCGTGTGCCTCAACGTGGGTTGTATCCCCTCGAAGGCTCTGATCCGTAACGCAGAGCTGGCGCACACCATCACCAAGGAAGCGAAGACGTACGGAATTACCGGCGATAACATCTCCATGGACTTCGGTGCAGCGCACAAGCGTTCCCGCAAGGTCTCTTCTTCCATCGTCAAGGGTGTCCACTACCTGATGAAGAAGAACAAGATCCAGGAGATCCACGGCCGCGGCGAGTTCGTCTCCGACAAGGAGATCTCCATCGTCGAGGGGGATGACGAGGGCAAGAAGATCACCTTCGATAACGCCATCATCGCCACCGGCTCGGTCGTCAAGTCCCTGCCGGGCGTGGAGATCGGCGGCAACATCGTCTCCTACGAGGAGCAGATCCTCGACGAGAACGCCCCGAAGTCCATGGTCATCATTGGCGCCGGCGCCATCGGCATGGAGTTCGCCTACGTGCTCTCCAACTTCGGTGTGGACATCACCGTCGTCGAGTTCATGGACCGCGTCCTGCCGAACGAGGACAAGGACGTCTCCCGCGAAATCGCGAAGCAGTACAAGCGCCTCGGCGTGAACCTCAAGACCGGTCACAAGACCACCGAGGTCCGCGACCTGGGCGAGGGCAAGGGCGTCGAGGTGGACATCGAGTCCGCCGACGGCAAGAAGTCCGAGACCATCAAGGCAGACCGCGTCATGGTCTCCATCGGCTTCGCGCCGCGCACCGAGGGCCTCGGCCTGGACAAGGCCGGCGTCGAACTGGGCGAGCGCGGCGAGATCGTCATCGACGAGCGCATGCGCACCTCCGCGAAGAACATCTACGCCATCGGCGACGTCACCGCGAAGCTGCAGCTGGCCCACGTCGCTGAGGCGCAGGGCGTCGTCGCAGCAGAGACCATCGCTGGTGCGGAGACCCAGGAGCTGGGCGACTACCAGATGATGCCGCGCGCCACCTTCTGCAACCCGCAGGTCGCATCCTTCGGCTACACCGAGGAAGCAGCCCGCAAGAAGGCAGAGGAGGACGGCCGCGAGATCAAGGTCGCGACCTTCCCATACACCGCCAACGGCAAGGCTCAGGGCCTCGGCAACGCAGTGGGCTTCGTGAAGCTCATCGCGGACGCAGAGTTCGGCGAGCTGCTCGGCGGCCACATGGTCGGCCCGGACGTCTCCGAGCTCCTGCCGGAGCTCACCCTGGCGCAGCGCTTCGACCTGACCGCGGACGAGATCTCCCGCAACGTGCACACGCACCCGACCCTGTCTGAGGCCATGAAGGAAGCCGCGCACGGTATCGGCGGCCACATGATCAACCTCTAACGGGTTCCCGGGGTGCGACCGCCCCCAACCGGCGGGTCACTGTGCCCGCCGAGAATCTCTGCAGCGCGCCCCCGAACTGGCTATGTTCGCCGGTTCGGGGGCGCGCTTTGCTGCGCTAGGATCACTCCCCGTAAAATCCACCCCAGCCAGCGCAGATACCGGTGATCTCGTACAGGCCGGCTGCGCTGCGGGCAGTCCCCAATCCCTCCTGAGGCAAGGAAACACGAAGCACCCATGACCACCCGCATCGGCATCGTGGCAGACCCTGGTCTGCCCGAGCGGCGCGCTAAAGCGCTCTTCGCCGATCTCCAAGCTGCAGCCAAGGACCACCGCACCGGGGAGCCCGCCGAGCTCTACTTGCGCATCGGCTCCTTCCCGATGAGCTCCCGTGGAACCGTGGAGCTGCACGATAACACCATCGACGTGCTCGAGAAGTACCGGTGGGACCGGTTGATCTACCTCACCGACCTGCCGCTCAGCACCCGTCGACCGGTGATCAGCCAGTGTGTCCAGAACGGCAAAGCCACCATGCTCTGCCTCCCTGCCTTCGGCCTGCTGCGCGCGAAGCTCGGCCTGAAGCAGGAGATGACCCGCCTGGTGCAGGGCAAGATGGCCGGTGCGGGCGTGCCCGAGGAAAACATCGACGGCTACGAGGACATCGCGGGCGGCGACGTCCGAGCGGATACCACCCGCGTGCTGGAGGGCCGGGGCCGAACCCTCCGCCTGCTGCTCGGCATGATTCGCTGCAACCGGCCGATGGCCCTGCTGCGGGCACTCTCCGGATCCATCGCCCTGGGCGTGGCCAGTGGCGCGTTCGGCGTTTTTTTCGGCTCGATCTGGCTGATGAGCTCTCTGATGCCGATCTGGCGGCTGATCCTCATCAGCATGCTCGCGATCTGCGGGATGACCTTTTGGCTGATCTACAACAACAGCCTGTGGAACCCCCGCTCTTCGAAGTTGCACTACGACTCGGTGGGGTGGTGGCGCGCCCGGTGGGATAACTACGCCACCCTGGTCACCGTGGCGATCTCCTCGCTGCTGATGTACCTGCTCCTCATCGGGGTGCTGCTCATGCTGGCGGCAGCGATCGTGCCGGTGAAGTATTTCAGCCTGCAGATTGGCCACCCGGTGGAGCCCTGGAACTACCTCTTGTTGGCGTGGTTCGCCGCCTCGCTCGGCATGATCGCCGGCGCTCTGGGATCCGGCTTCGACTCGGAGGAGGCGATCCAGCAGGCCACTTATAACCGCCGCGAGCTGGAGCGCCGCGCGCAGATCGGGCTGTTCGACCGCGAAGAGCCGGGCTTCGGTTACTACAACACCGATACCTCGCTAGACATCACGCCGCCACGCGACTAGGCACACCACTAGCGGCGCTACTAGCCACGCGGCGGCGCGAGCGTCGCGGGGGCAACGTCCTGGGACAATCCGCCCGCGTCCGAACGCCGCTAGTACGGCGAGACCGAGGAACGGTGGGCGTCGATGTCCACCTGGCGGTCGATCGGCGGGAACGCGCGCTGCGGGCAGGTCATCCTCGGGCACAGGCGGCAGCCGGAACCGATCGGGGTGGCCGCGGAGGTGTCCTCCAGGTCCAAGCCATCGGCGTACACGGTGCGCTGCGCGTGCCGCAGTTCGCAGCCCAGGCCGATGGCGAACATCTTGCCCGGGTTCCCCCACGCCGAGCGGTGGTGATTCACCGTCCGGGCGACCCACAGGTAGGTGCGACCGTCGGGCATCTGGGCGATCTGCCGCATGATCTTGCCCGGGTAGCTGAAAGTCTCATAGACATTCCACAGCGGGCACGTACCGCCCGAGCCGGAGAGGTGCAGGCCAGAGGCGCTCTGCCGCTTAGACATATTCCCCGCCCGGTCCACCCGCACGAAGGTAAAAGGCACACCGCGCAGGCTGGGGCGCTGCAGGGTGGAGAGCCGGTGGCAGACCGTCTCGTAGCCCACCCCGTACTCGCGCATGAGGAATTCCAGGTCATAGCGGGATTCCTCCGCGGAGGCGTGGAACTGCCCATAGGGCATCAGCAGGGCCGCCGCCCAGTAAGTGGCCAAGCCACGGGAGGCCAGCCTGCGGGAGGCATCAGAGGTGAAGTTGCCCAGCTCCACCAGGGAACGGATGGTCGGGCCGGCCTCCAGGTAGGCCAGCTCGGTGGCCAGGCGGAACGCGATCTGCCCTGGCCGCATCATGGCGGAGACGTACAGCCGCTTCGTCTCTGGGTCGAAGCTGTGCTGCGTGTCGCCCATGTCCCGGGAGTAGGTGACCGTCACGTTGTGCTTATCCGTGAGTCGGTCGACGAGGATCGCTTCCGCGTGGCGGATCTGCGTGGCCCCGAGGTTCAGCTTTTTCGCGAGCTTCTCGGCCTGTACGTCCAGGACGTCCACGTAGTTCTGCCGGGCGTAGAAGTAGTCCCGGACCTCCTCGTGCGGCATGGAGAAGGCCTCCGGCCCGGAGGCGCGCCCGAAGAGCTCGCCACGAGGGGTAATGGACAGCACCGCAGAACCCTGCAGGCGCTCCTCGGTGGCCAGCGTGAGCTTGTCAGAGACGTTCCGGTAGCGGCTGTGCATGTCCACCATGGCGCGGGCGATCGCGGGGTGGTGGCGCACCAGCTCGGCCAATTCGGTGACGTCCACCGGAGTGGGCCAGATATCGCGATCGGCCATGACGTCCTGAACCTCGGCGAGCAGGCGGAGGGAGTCCTCGTTGGCGAAGAAGGTGGCGTCCACACCGAAGGCCCTGGTGATCTTCTGCAGCACCGCCAGGGTCAGGGGGCGCTGATCGTGCTCGATCTGGTTCACGTAACTCGCGGACAGCCCCAGGGTCGTGGCGAGCTGGGCCTGCGAGATATCCCGCTCCTTGCGCAGCTGGCGCAGGCGGGAGCCCACGAAGTTCCGGTTCGTCTCGTCCGGCGTGCGGGGGCTCTGGGAAGCTCGGGCACCCTGGGTGCTCCGGACACCCCGGGGGCCGGGGGACGGTGCGTCGGCCATGCTGAACCTTTCTTCGTTGCGGAGGCGTTCTGTCGCGGAGACGTTCCGGTGCGGGGCGTTCCCCGGGCACGTTCCTGCTGAATATCTCGCCCGCGGCTGGCGCTGCCTACTCCACGGACACCCCGCGGTTGGGGTGGCGCAGATTGTAGCTAACCACCTTGTCTTCCCGGTCGCCGCTGACCCAGCGCCGCGAACTTTCGGAGGAAATACTCATCACCAGCACCAGCGCGACCGCCACCATAAAGAGGTTGCTGGCCACGTGGTTTTCGGAGGTGCCGGCGGCGAGCAGGTCGCCGATGGAGATCAGCGTGATCGTGACCATCAGCAGCACCCGCGCCCACCGGATGCGCATGAAGGTCAGGACCAGGAGCAGCAGCGCTGCCAGCGCCCCGACGAAGTGCCCGTAGAGCACCCAGGTCTGCTTCAGCGAGCCAGTCACCCAGCCGATGTTCGCCAGCTGGATGCCGGAGCGCCACGCGGTGAAGACCGCCACGATGGCAGTCAGCGCACCGACGATGTTCATCTCGGCCGGAGGCAGCACCTTGTCCCGCTTACGGCTGGCCTCTGCCTCCTCCTTGCGCGCCTGCACACCTTCGCGCACCTCGGGAACGTCAGCGAGCCTTTCGGCCGCGCCGGTGACGTCGACAATCGGAAGGTCACCATCCGTGACGATCTTGTCCCCGCCGCCGTTGTGGCAGATGTACGGGGAGGAGAAGTCGGGAAGGATCTTCACCGTGATCTCGGGGTCGACGTACTGCAGGGTGCTGATGAGGTAATCGCGCTCTGCGTCCGTGTCCTCGTCGATCTTGTGGGTGACTTGCCCGGTGAAGCTGGACAGCCCCACGCCCCGGTCGTAGGTTGCGCCGGCCATCCAGGGGACCTTCTCGCCGCCGGGCAGCGCCCAATCATCCGGGGTGCGCCACAGCCGCACGTGGTGGCGCTTGGACGCGCTGCCGGAGTCCTCCTGCTGATAGGCGAAGGCCTGTGAGCGCTTGAAGATGACCAGCGGGCTGACCGGGGCTGCCGGGTAGGACTTCCGGAACACGCTGGATACGGCGATCTTCCAACTGGAGCGCAGCGTGATCTTGTCCGCTTTCGTCCAGCCCGCGGCGAGCAGCACTGCGTGGATATCCTCCTCTGAGCCGTGCAGCGCAATATTCACCGGATCACCCAGCAGCCCATCGGAGGTGCGGGCGCGGGCGACGAAGTAGTCCGGCACGTAGACGAAGGTGAATAGCTGGTGCATGCGCGGCAGCGAGAGGTACGCGAGCACGAGGAACCACCAGATCACCCAGATCAGGCTCTTGGTTTCCATGTTGAAGCCGTTGAGGATCATCAGCGCCAGGTACCAGGCGGTCAGGGCTAGGGTGACGATGATGAAGAAGGCGTCGATGGCGGTGTAGACGGAGAGTTTGCGCTGCCCCTTCGTCGTATCGTTTTTCGGCTGATACTCCGGGTACTCTTCCGGTACCGGGTAGGGGTTCTCCTGGTCGCTGATCCGCGTCAGCTTTTGCTCGCCTGCCTGCTCTTTTTCCTGCTGGCTGGCCTGCTGCTGCGCCATCTTTGTGGTCCTTCCTTCTGTCCCCGGGGCGCTCTTAGTTTTAGGACGTCAACCTCGCGCTGGCGCCCGGCCTGCCGGTAGGGATTCGGCAGGGTGATGGTGGATATGAGTGTAGCGGGGAGGGGTGGATTATCCGGTTCGGGATAGCGAAAACCCCGGTGCGCTTGCGCGCGCACCGGGGGAAATGAGCCGATGACGGTGTCTGAAGTCACGACATAGTTGACACGGTGTGCCTGGCAGAACATTCCTGATGGTTGTCACATCAGTCGCGACATCGTTGACGCCCACCGATAGCACCGTTGCGGGATGATGGTTGTCACATCAGTCGCGACATCGTTGGCACTGACTATGCAAGCGTGGCGCGAAGGCGGGCGGGGATCAGCCAGGCAGGGTGTCAGCCGCTTGCACAGCCCACGATTCGGCACAGGACGAGCTTCTGAGGCCTTGCCGTCGGCGTATGTGCCTCTCCCGCGCCTCACCGCAGAAATCATCACGGAGCACTACATCGACACGTCCCGTGATTATCAAAAACCATACTGGCGAAAAGGGGACCCGCCCCTGGTGTAAAAACAGGGTTAAGTAAAGAAAAGTGTGTCCGCATGCCACCATAACCCCAGACCACACACCACAAATCACCAAAGAATAGCTC
>NZ_JASODY010000152.1:0-246 GCF_030212265.1 Corynebacterium sp. UMB9976 | reverse complement strand
GCAAAGGCCAGGCCTCAGCATTTTATTATGGTGATCCCCTGGGCGAAATGCGCCTGGTAAGCAGAGTTTTTGAAATGTAAGGCCTTTGAATAAGACAAAAGGCTGCCTCATCGCTAACTTTGCAACAGTGCCGAAAGCCGGAGGAGGTGCAGTTGCGTGCCTGGTTACTCCAGTTCCTGAAGGCAGAGGTGACACGACAGGCTGATGTGACGCGCATACTGCCGCTGATTAACGAGCTGGAGGCGC
>NZ_JASODY010000151.1:0-247 GCF_030212265.1 Corynebacterium sp. UMB9976 | reverse complement strand
CGAGAAGAACCTCGTCGCTGTCAACCTTAACGACGGTGCCCTCAACGATGTCACCATCGTTGAAGTACTTCATCGTCGAGTCGACAGCGGCCAGGAAATCCTCAGCGGTGCCAATGTCGTTGATGGCAACCTGAGGGACGTTAGAAGTGGACATATAAGATGTGCTCCGAAGCGGATAGAAATCGAAAAACGGACAATTTCGGCCTTGCCCCTCAAAGAAACTCCTGGACAACCGGGCCAAATCCGC
>NZ_JASODY010000150.1:0-247 GCF_030212265.1 Corynebacterium sp. UMB9976 | reverse complement strand
CTGTTATTCATCGTCGTGATCAACTTCGTGCCAAGGCCGAATTGCAAAAGAAGGCTTTTGAAAACGATAAAATGAAGTTTATCTGGAATGCTCAAACTGAAGAAATTGTCGGCGATAGTAATAAAGTAACTGCGGTCAAATATAAAGATAAAGAAACTGGTGAAGAAAAAGAAGTTAAGGTTGCTGGGGTGTTTATCTATGTTGGTATTCAACCACAAACTGCTGCTTTTAAAGATCTTGGTATTAC
>NZ_JASODY010000149.1:0-247 GCF_030212265.1 Corynebacterium sp. UMB9976 | reverse complement strand
CTTTAGTCGCGAGTCCGATTCTCGTTACCCGCTTCAAAGGAAAAGGGGCCTATAGCTCAGCTGGTTAGAGCGCACGCCTGATAAGCGTGAGGTCGATGGTTCAAGTCCATTTAGGCCCATTCAAAGTGAAAGCTTTGATAAAAGGCAATGATGGGGGCTTAGCTCAGATGGGAGAGCGCCTGCTTTGCACGCAGGAGGTCATCGGTTCGATCCCGTTAGCCTCCATTGAGACCTTGTGTCTCAAGGG
>NZ_JASODY010000148.1:0-248 GCF_030212265.1 Corynebacterium sp. UMB9976 | reverse complement strand
GCGGGAGACCTGGGTTCAATCCCTGGGTCTATAAGATCCCCTGGAGAAGGGAACGGCAACCCTCTCCAGTATTCTTGCCTGGGAAATCCCATGGACAGAGGAACCTGGTGGGCTACCGCCCATGGGGTCACGAAAGAGTCAGACACAACTTAGCGACTAAACAATACAAAAACAAGAGATATTGACAGGCTCAAATCATTAAAAGTAATCAAAGTTAATTTCATGGATAATGATACAAATCAGAATCA
>NZ_JASODY010000147.1:0-248 GCF_030212265.1 Corynebacterium sp. UMB9976 | reverse complement strand
CATTCTTGAACTGTGCATCTTGATCTACAAATATGCCGTCATTGAAGTCAGGCGTGATTACTAAGCTATCTAAGTCACCGGTCCATTTAGGCTGTTGATCGCTCCATAGTTCTGGTGTCTGTAGCAGTTCAGCAATTGCATAAACTAACTGGTCTATAGTATCTTCTACTTGCGTTAAGTAACTTGATCTAGTTTGATAAGTCATTGAATTGCTTGAAACAACACCGGTAGCTGTTTGAATACCAGTA
>NZ_JASODY010000146.1:0-248 GCF_030212265.1 Corynebacterium sp. UMB9976 | reverse complement strand
CGTAAGGCTTCAATGCCGCGTTCGCTGGCAACAATATAATGCGCGATAAGCGCAAAGGTCGGGAAAAGTGGAATCAGCCCGGCGATATAATAATTTTTCGTTTTTGCTAAAACACCAATCGACAGCACTACCAGCGCACCGAGCGCGGCTTTGATTACCAGCCCCATCTTTTTACCTTAACACTTCCATAACAAGTCATCAGTAGAATACCTGATGAAAACTTGTTTAGAAACGATTGATAGTAAGTA
>NZ_JASODY010000145.1:0-249 GCF_030212265.1 Corynebacterium sp. UMB9976 | reverse complement strand
TTTTTGCTTTAGGATTAAGTAAAGCGAGTCAAAAACCAGTGGTCTTACTTTGTACCTCTGGAACAGCAGCTGCAAACTATTATCCAGCAATTTGTGAAGCCAATATTAGCCATGTGCCTTTAGTCGTTTTAACAACAGATCGGCCGCATGAGTTACGTCAAGTTGGTGCTCCTCAAGCCATGGACCAATTACAAATGTATCAAAATCACGTGAAATTATTTGTTGAAATGGCTTTGCCAGAAGCAACAG
>NZ_JASODY010000144.1:0-249 GCF_030212265.1 Corynebacterium sp. UMB9976 | reverse complement strand
GTGCAAAACACTAACGGTCCTTACGCCACGCATCCGCCGTCAATGCCTCGCCAAAATGACCGGCGATCAGCCGTTTGGTGAGTTCATGCAGCGGCGATGCCAGCACATCCGCGGTGCTGCCTCGCTCGACAACCTCGCCCTGATGCATCACCAGCACCTGGTCGCTAATGTGCTTCATCATTCCGATATGCTGGGTAACATAAATATACGAAATGCCCTGTTTTTCCTGTAACTCCAGCATCAGATTAA
>NZ_JASODY010000143.1:0-249 GCF_030212265.1 Corynebacterium sp. UMB9976 | reverse complement strand
GTGGGTGTCACTGCGGAAAAACGTTAAACAACGTTCCGCTGATTTAATAGAGATAGAACGAGGTCGGGACAGAAGTGTTTAACTCCGAGAAATAAGGAGGAGTTGCTTCTGTTCCCGCCGTTTATCAGTTTTTGAGCGTGGAGCAAAAATCCAAAGTGATTTTTGTCCCACGCTCATTTTTCTTAAATGAAAGTTTTTAAAAAATTTCCATGATTTTTCAAGTAAAATGAGGTGGGCACTTTTGTTCGA
>NZ_JASODY010000014.1:0-54558 GCF_030212265.1 Corynebacterium sp. UMB9976 | reverse complement strand
AAGCGCGACATCGAATGCAACGGCTATGTTGAAGGGGCGAAAGCCACCGGGTGGAAACAAGCCATCAACCAACTAGCTGTGGCATACCCCGACCGATTCGCGGACTACTTGTAAACCAAGCCCCCGCACACAAACAATCGGACACTCTCGCCGGACCGTCTCGCGACAGAAGGTAGTCGTCCGCATGGCGCCCACGCGAGAGAACTTGCACCACCGGGAGCAACCGTTGCGCCAGTGGCACGATTCGCATGCGTCCTGACTTCGGGACTTTTTCTGTCATGCCCTCCGGGTGGGATCTCATCACGTGGATTCTCGGGGGCTCTTCCTCGAGGCACACGTCCCCAACACGTAGCGATCGTGCTTCACCCCACCTCAAACCTGTCAGGGCCAAGAACAGGACAACGTCACCATTAAAGCCGCCGATGGTTTTCACGAGGGCTTCTAGCTCCACTTCATCCATCGGCCTAATCTGATGGACTTTCTTTTTCCTTCGCGGAACTTCGACCTGCTGCATCGGATCATTCAAGATGTATCCCTTAGCCTCCGCCCACCGGAAAAATGCAGCGAGACTATCCGCGTACCGTCGCACTGTGGCAATAGATTTTCTCTTCCGCCAGGTGTCGATCAGCAGTTGTAGGTCTTGCGCTTTTATTCCCCGGATTTGGCGACGGCACATCGCTGCAGGCACAAGCCGCATCACCATTTGATCCATGGAGTATGTCGAGTCTGCGACTTCTTCGCTGCGAATCGAGAGCCAAACGTCAACCACCTGTTGCACCGAAGAACGACCAAGCCGCGCAGAGAACGAGGCGTCTGAGTATTTCAGACGCTCCAGCTCTTCCCAAGCTTTAGCCTCTTTCTGGGTGTCAAAGGTTCGAGATATCTGCTGGCCTCGGATCTTTACCAACCCTTGCCAGCGTTCCCCTCGTTTCCTAGCCATGCTTCACCGACTCTCAAGTAGGCGGCGCACATCAGCCCTCGCGTAGCGCACTACGCGCCCCTCAGCAATCACTGGCTGCAAAGGAGGCGATCCCAACCTGCGCCACGATGAGAGTGTGGAACGTGAAATAGACAGGATTTCTGCAACCTCACGCGGGGTGAGCACGGGCCCATAATCTGCCCAACGAACCGGACTACTTGCTGCCTTAGAAGACATCGCGACCGGCCCCCTTCTTCGACCTTTCGAGAACCCAGGACTCAATCTTGTTGTCGCTGATGAAGGGAGCTCGAACCCTTACAGGTGCCGGCTCGCCATCCGTCCGGACATACCCGATTCCGGCAGTAGCGTATCCATTAGATTCCGTAGCAGGTTCAATCATGTGCGCTTTCGCCCCTAGCTCTACAGCCCCACTTCCAAGCACTATGTCCACTTCTTGAGCCGACTCCACTCGCAGACAAACACGATTCATGAAATGCGGACGATATGGCCCGAGCATATCCTTCTGCGGCTGCTGAGCTGCCGCTAGAACATAGATCCCCGAGGAACGCCCCTGCGACATAAGCTGTTGCAGCGAGCTACGCACTGCCGTCTGCCACTTCCGGTCTTCCATGACACTCAAGGCATTAAACTCATCGATCACGAGCAAAATCACCGGATTATCGTCCGAGTGCTCAAAGCTCCGCCGACCGGCACTCTGACGACGCTGCATCACCCGAACAAGGTTCTGCAACGACCGCAGAATTTCTGGACCATCGAAAGCAACCGCTTCAAAAGCACCATCGACGCCCGCCAGTTCAGCACGCTTAGGGTCAATACCCCACAGCTGAGCACCGCGACCATCCATTCCGTACTGGGCCACAACACTCATGACGTAGCTCCAAAGCATGGATCCCTTTCCCGATCCCGTGGCTCCGACGATCAACGTATGACCAAGGTTGAGTTCTCGAGCAGCACCCGAGTCATCACGGCCGATCGGCAATTTCCCAACGGAACTTTTCGCTGAAAATTCACTCGCCTCAAACTTTTCGGGCGCAGCTTCACGGTTGTAGACCTCCACCTCTGCACATCCACGACCGATTGGAACAACCTTCACTTCACGTGCGCACAAGGCATCTCGGATCGCATCTGCACAACCCACGATGTCTTCGACGGTTCTACCTGGGTTCGGCCGTACTCGAAATGCAAACGCGTCCGCATCTATCTTCTTTCGAGAGAAAACACGCGGCCGGTGTCGGACCGTCCGCTGATCCTCGCCCGCCCCGCGTGTCTCAATGCGAGTAAGCCCCGCGCCATCCCACACCGGTCGAAGTCGTCGTGTCAGCCGAGAGGTGGGGCCAAAGTGAAACAGCCCCGCCATCAAAAGAGCCAACAAGCTGGTCCCCCAAGCGACCATCGCCAGCTTCGGATCTGTTTGCCCAATCGCCAATAACATCACTTCACCCCCGCATCCTTAATCCCATCCAGAACCACCGTCACACGAACGTTGAACTGGTCCTTCGGCATGACACGCAACTCTCCCTTACCGACCCCGCTGAGTACAGTGCCGAAGGGCAACTCAGGCAGCTCACGAACAGGCGACTCGACACGAACCGCCCCTAAAGATTGGCCATCAATGGCAACAGCTGCATCAAACGCAAAGACCTGCTTGCCGTTCTCGAAGACGACCGGCTCATCCGTAGCCTTACCGTCCCGATACTTGAACTTTCCCCGCGTCTCACCTGTGGGCACCACCTGAACCCGGCGGGCATCGTCTACTGGCAGCACTACTCCAGCCATGAAACTCTCCTAACTAGACAACTGAGCCGGTCCGCCTATTTAGCAGATCTTCATCTGCTTATTTAGCGGCTCAATATCGAAGGTATATCAGGAGTGCTTGCAGCGCAATGAAGTTCTAAGATGAGATCATGGCTCCCAACAGACGTTCCGGCCGCTACGACGCCGAAAGCTCGACTTCCTACGTTGTACGCACCAACCTCCGCCGCCTACGAGAAATGCGCAGGTTAACGCAAGATCAGGCTGTTTCCCGCCTCGAGCCTCCCCACCTGTCATCCAGCAGTCTCGGCAAGATCGAAAACGGAGACCGGAGCGTATCTATCGAAGAAGCAGTCCAACTTTCCGTCGCATATCAGGTCCCCCTTCAAGTCATCATCTGCCCCTGGGAACCACTAACCCCACAGCAATCACCTGCGTTATCAGGTGCTGACCGGATGACAGGCGTCCGAGATACTCAAAACTGGCTACTCAACTTCGAATACCCCCGCTACCCCACAACAATCGCTCGCGTTGGCTCTGCGCTCGAAGGGGCAGCCAATGCACTAGTTTTCCGAAACCCTGAAAACCTCGAAAAACTTGCAGCAGACCCCACCCCAAAAACGTTAAATTCGCTGCTCAACGAAGCCATCGAAGTAATTCTTGCACCCCTAGAAAAAGCCATCGACGCGCTAATTAACGACCTAGAAGACTGGCTCGGTTTTAACCCCTTCCAGCTATTCGAGGGATTCGAAGAGACCCCACAAAATTATTGGCCCCCTGAGCTTCAACAGCGGCTCAAACAAGCTCAACTTCAGGATGCCCCAGAGAAAATGGAAACACTCTGGAAAGCCCACCGAGCCATCTTGGATCAAGCAGACCAGTTGGAGAACGAGTACATGACAGACCTCATCTACGCCACACCAACCATGCCTGGCGATCTCAGCAGTTGGATCCAGGACCAGCTTCTAAGGTTGCAACAATGGCACCCTATCTACACTGCACTTCGAACAAACCTCCTGTAGATCCACCCCAACCCCAGACCGCTGACGCTAAAATCATGGTGTGACTACCACTTTCGATGACGTTTACAGCCAGCTGCTTTCGGACCTCCAGCGCATTGATACCGAACTCGGCCGAGACAAGCGCACGAGCCCTGAAGATCAGCTCAAGGTTCCTGTTCATAATCTCCTCACGAGCCTCGGCAGACTCCGTTCAGAGCAAATCAACGTCGCCACAGAACACCGCCAGCAACGATACGACCAAGTGGAGGGCGTTCGGCTCGACCTTGCTGTCAAAAATGGCCACGGCCAGCTTCTTGGCCACATCGAACTTAAAGCGCCTACTAAATCAGCGAACCCCTACCGCCCCACTGGGTGGACCCGCCACGATAAAAAGCAGTGGAAGCGCCTATCGAACCATTCCAACTTGATTTACACCAACGGTTGGGAGTGGACACTGCTGCGCTACGGATCCGACCGCCCACTAGCGCACGTCAGAATCGATCCGGACGCTGCCCCAGCAGTGGCTAAGACAACTCAGGCAGAGTTGCAGGATCTACTGCAGCAATTTCTCTCTTGGCGCCCCTCCACACCATCAACTCCAAAGGGACTCGCCGACACGCTGGCACCCCTCACACGGTTCCTACGTGACACGGTTATCGACGTTGTTACTGACAACGACCCAGACTCCCTAGACAAGCTTTACAACTCGTGGACAGCGGACCTCATGCCCGGTGCCACGAAAGCGCAGTTCGCCGACTCCTTCGCACAAACTTTTACCTACGCACTACTCTTGGCCCGCGTCGAGTCCGACGTTCCTGCTGAACAGTTCGACTCGAATTCGATTACACCCACCCTTCGGACCAACGGCCACCGTCTTATCAGTTCAGTCCTCGAACTGATGGCCCAACGGCAAAACCGCGAACTAGTCGAAGGCCCCGTAGCACTACTGGAAGCAACGATCGGCACTGTAAACGTCGATAAATTCACTCAAAAGGCGGACCCATGGTTGTACTTCTATGAAGACTTCCTCGCTGCGTACGACGAAAAAATGCGAAAAACCGCCGGCGTGTACTACACCCCGGTCGAAATCGTTGAGACACAGGTTCGATTGCTCGACGACGCGCTTAAAACGCGGTTCGGCCGCCCCGAAGGTTTAGGGGATGAGGCAACCAGCATCCTGGACAACGCAACGGGTACCGCTACCTACCCACTAGCAGTCGCACGCCGTGTCCTCGATCGAGCGGCATCACCCCAAGACGCCGCTCGCAGCCTCGCAAAACGCTTGTTTGCATTCGAACTACTCATGGGGCCATACTCCGTTGCCCACATGCGCCTAACCCAACTTCTGGAAGCAACTGGCGCAGACCTCGGAGCCGATGGTGTCCAGGTGTTCCTGACCAACTCGCTCACTGATCCAGGCGAGGTTTCCGGTGACAATGAGCAGATGTCAATCTGGGAGGTCCTCGAAGACATCAACGAAGAAACCCGCAAGGCTGGGCTTGTTAAAAATTCCCAGACGCCCATCCGGGTCATCCTTGGAAACCCCCCGTACGACCGCGGCTCAAAGGCCAAGACCCTTGGGGCAGGATCTACACAGTACAAAAACATCGTTTTAGAGGAGACCAATGGACATCCACCACTCCTCGAAGATTTTATCGAACCGCTGAGAGCTCGAAAGCAGGGTGGACAGGCAAAAAATCTTTACAACTCGTACATCTACTTCATCCGATGGGCGATTTGGAAAGCCTGTGAACAACGCCCTGGACAAACAGGAATCGTTAGCTACATCACTGCAGCTTCCTACCTAAGGGGACCGGGATTCGCCGGCGTCCGCGAACACATGCGGAGGATCTTTGATGAAGTCTGGATCATCGACCTGGGCGGAGAAGGCCGCGGGGCACGTCAAGAAGAGAACGTTTTCTCTATCCAAACTCCAGTCGCCATTTTCGTAGGAGTGCAACACCCAACCACAGCCAACGGCACCCCAAAGAAGAACGCGGACCGCCTCCGTCAAAAGGCTACAATCTACTACCGTCGAGTGACGGGGACGAGAAAACAAAAGCTTGAATCACTGGGCAGCATTGCGGCACCGTCACCCCGACATCACCCAGGTTGGGAAAAACTTCCCCTTACAGAATGGGGCGACAAGTTCGCACCTTCCAGCGCAGCTGCGCTGTCTGATGGGCTACCGCTCGACAATATCTTTCCTTGGAGCATCTCAGGAGCTCAGTTTAAACGCACCTGGCCTATTGCGGCCACCAAGGAAGCTCTAACCCTGCGCTGGAAACGTCTTTTTGAAGATGGTCCTGCCGATCCCGAGCTTTTTTCACCCGATCGAGACCTAACGACAGCCACTCAGAAAACCCATGCTGTCACCGGCGAACCGCTCCCACGGCTTTCCAACCCCACAGCTCAGGACTCCATGCTGGAACCAGTACGGTACGGGTACCGCAGCTTCGACCGACAGTGGTGCCTCCCGGACCACCGTGTAGGGACATACATCCGTCAGAGCCTCTGGGACACTTCGTCGAACGACCAGCTCTTTCTTTCGACAGTCACGACCACTCCTTTGAGTAAAGGCCCCGCCATCACGATCAGCCCCTACGTACCGGATCTACACTTTTTCAGGGGATCGTTTGGCGCTAAAAATGTACACCCCTTGTACCGCTCCGACGGCGTAGACCACCCCAATGTATCCTCCGAGCTGCTCCAGGCACTCGAACACCATTACGGCCGAACTGTTAGCGCTTTCGAAGTTCTCAGCTACGTGGTGGGGCTTCTAGGAACCTCGGCATACACCGAAATTTTCGAGGAAGAACTCACTGAGTCAGTTCCCCACGTGCCATTCACAGCGAGCGAAGAGTTATTTCAACGGGTAGTTGCCTTTGGCCGGAAAATTATCTTCGAGCAGTCATGGGGTGAAAGAGGCGGCGAACTCAACGAATTCGGACAGCCAACCGGGCAGCGATATAAAGGACGAGCCAGGATCGGCGAACCAACCCCGTCAGCTCCATACCCCCAATCATGGTCCTATACGCCCGACTCTCACGAACTACTGGTTGGGAACGGTCGGTTCGACCATGTTTCCCCCGAAGTCATGAATTTCGAAATTTCCGGACTCAAGGTCATTGATTCTTGGTTGGACTACCGCATGGCTCGCCCCACCGGGAAATCCTCATCTGGCTTAGGCCAAATCCAAGCCAACTTTTGGGAACATGACACCGAGCTGCTTGAACTTCTTTGGCAGATCGAATTCATGATTAACGCTGAGGTTGAAGGCCGCGACTTGCTTAATGAAGTCTTCGCCGAGGAGAAGATTCCGCCAACAGAGCTTGGGGTTCCAAACGATGCAGAACGCAAAGCACCTCCCCGAAGCAAGCGTGGCACGCTTCCCGAGCTTTAGCTTGACCACCGAAACCGCGCACACTGTTTGAGATTTTCTCTACATGATCAAGGCGGGCCCGACCAGCGGGCCCGCAAAGTGGCGCCGGCCACCTGTTAAAACTGCGTCCGGCGCCACTCTAGGAGCACACCAACTTCAGATCCCCCTGTGCTGCTAACGAATCTAACTACGCCGCTTTCTTTCTGGTCTTAGGCACGCGAAACTGGCGAAGCCCCCTCACTTCGCCAAGCAGCTTTTCCTCCGCCTCGTTCTATCCTCGAACTCGCTCGTCGACACTCCTCATCCGCCAAAGCCCACCCGATTCAGCTCGCAATACAGCATCCAACTGTTCCTGAGCCTGCTCAAGCAGCGTCATTTTCTCAGCGAATTCTCGCCGGGTCCGCACCAAATCCATCTTCCGCAGATCACACCATCCGCGACGGTGAACTCCCCCACGACTCTTCGACATTGTGCTGCTGCGAGCACCCCACCGGCGATGACACAAACGGCCACAAGCCATTGCCCCTCCAGAGCACTGACCACAGTTCATATCCCGAGCTGCACCGTCGAGGCGGTCGAAATGCTCCCGGGCACGCCAATCTCGCGCCCATTCGCCATCTTCGGATACGTCCTTCGTCACATAAGCCAATGCTTTTGCAAGGTATCGTGCGGCTTTCTTGCGGTCCTCGCCTGTTTTGATCTCTCGAATATCCAACGCCTTAGCACCCCATCGCCAACGGTTATCCACCACAACATCTGAAACCTGCTGACGAATGAGCTGCGTTACATCGCCTCCGTGTGAACCTGGTGCTGTAACTAGTGCATGCCAATCACACCGGGGAATGCGCAGGATCACATGGAGATGCAAAGCACCGCGCAATTGCCACTCCGAAACCTTCACGTAATCCATCGTCGGTAGAAGCTTTTTCAAACGCGTGTTCGTAGCATTCCACAGCCGCCCTACATTGTGATTCCACTGCACAGCTACATCGAAACGGTAGCTATCCAGATCAACGGCAACACCCCGAAGTCCTCGGTCTTTGTCTGCATGATGAAACT
Source organism: Corynebacterium sp. UMB9976 (assembly GCF_030212265.1). Lineage (NCBI taxonomy): Bacteria > Bacillati > Actinomycetota > Actinomycetes > Mycobacteriales > Corynebacteriaceae > Corynebacterium > Corynebacterium sp. UMB9976. The sequence goes on along the minus strand of NZ_JASODY010000014.1, from coordinate 46,424 downwards.
TCCCGCAACGACACCGCACTTCGCTTCTACCCTGCTTGGGAACCCGGTGAACAGCCCCGAACGACGGAGCTGTCAAGGTCAGTAGATAGAACGCATACTCGCCAACGCTCGACTCCAGCTCCTCGTAACCTGCCTTTAGCAGTCTCCGGTAGTCCCCTTGCGCCAAGTACGAGCACGATTCACACTGCTTTTTCCTTCTGCTTCCACAACGCACATGCTGTACTCGGCCGTCCTTATCTATTACCCGCACAGGCCTCGAGCAGGGGCCGACACGAACACGGCCTCGCTTTTCGCCTGCCTCGACATCACTCATCATCTGTCACCCGTCTGTCACCCGCGGTGACAAAACAAGGTGCACAAGACGCACACACCCTCACGCAAAAGCTGTAAAAGCGCAGTTGGCAGCTACCAGATATAGCTCTCTCTTCGTTCGGGACGAGGGGGTCGCAGGTTCAAATCCTGTTATCCCGACCACGTGATTGAAGCCCTGGCCTTTCGGCCGGGGCTTTAATCACACCTGCAGTTCATCGCCGGGCATACTCCATCACGTCGCCCCCCTACATGCCGCAGACCACTGTCCGATCTCGCAGCCCCGCTGATGGCGACACAGTCGTAAACTAGCCCTGAGGATTCATTCGACGCTGGTAGTCAGCCGTATCAACAGGGTCTCCAACCCGGTTCCCCGCAGCGTCGACAACCTCCACGTCGATCACCATCTCACGCATATACGCAGATTGTTGAGTAGTCCAGCCAAACTCCGTGGCATAAAAATCACCGAGATTGCCGCCCCACGGTGCGATGGCGGCAGGCCATTCATCAGCGCGTTCGATACCATTCGGGTCAATATGAATCGTCATGTGCCCATCGACGAGGCTCACCTTCGTCACAGCCTGAGCAAGAACCACCCCAGACTCCGCTCGCTCCTTGATCCAATTGCGCACGATGACATCTGGCTCTGAAGAATTTTTCATAGACATCTCCTTCAATTTGTAGTCTTCTCCCCACCTTAAAAGGCTTTTCCGTTGTTTCGGCTAACCGTCCACAAGAACTTTGAAGAAGACCTTAGGGACCGGTGCCGACATCAACTAAGCACTCGCCTAGGACACCGCACACCCCAAGCAGCATCCTGGTCACCCCGTGGCTAGATTAGCTCATTTCCCAGCTCAAACTAAAAACTTACGAAGCACTTCGCACGCGAGCTATCGCAGCGAGCATTAGGTCGATAGTCGCACTCCAGCACTCCCGAGAACAATGCGACCCCGCTGAAGCCGTCGCGTCCCAAAACCACCCTGTTGCCCATGTGGTGTGTGTGTGGCAAAAGTGCCAAAAGGGGCCTCGTGTTGGATCTCACAACCTGGCTGATAGACTGAGAAAGTCGCATAACTGCTATCCGCATCACATTGTGACGCTCGAGCCCCCGGGTTTATCCGCACAGAGCGCCGTCACCACGAGTCGCACCGCGGAAAGCACCCGGCGCCCGCGCGCCACAACCGCCACCGGACAACGCAGGTCTATGCGTTAGACCTTTGCACGCCGCGCCTCCAGGGTCCGCGACCAGCAGCCACTGGCTGCGGGTCCCCCGGGGCCGCACACCGAGTCCTTAGTTGGGGTGTTTTTAGCACGTGGCTCTGCTTGCGATCCCAGCCACCGTTGCGGTGGCCCTCGTTTTAGTTCCACTGCTGGTCAAAGTTCTCGACCGAAACGCGGGCTGGCCACTAGCAATCACCTTCGTCGCGCTGGCGGGGTACGTCCTCAAGCACGCGCGCGTCCCGATGGAGGGCGGCGCACACCGCTGGTCAGCAACCTGGATTGAAGGTGCGCTACCCGCCACCTCCGCGCACCCCGATGGCGGGGATATCACCTTCGGGCTGACAATGGACGCGCTCAGCCTCTTCTTCACGCTGCTCGCGCTGCTCATCGGCGCAGTGGTGTTCATCTACTCCACCCGCTACCTGCACCCGGGCGAGAAGATCCTCAGCTTCTACCTGTTGATGACGGCCTTCATGCTCGCGGTGCTGCTGCTGGTGCTGGCTAGCGACGTCGCCCTGCTGTTCATCGGCTGGGAGCTCGTCTCGCTGGCCTCCTTCTTCCTCATCGCCCGCTCCGGCAGCTCGGGCCAGGCCGGTTCCACCCGAACCCTGATCCTGACCTTCGTGGGAGGCCTGTTCCTCATCGCCGCGCTGGGCATCATGGTCGGCGTCACCGGCTCCACCCAGCTGGCCGACATCCTCGCGAACCCGAGCTGGGGCAATAACGCGGTGCTCACTGGCGTGACCGCCGTGCTGATCGCGATGGCGGGCTTCTCCAAGGCCGCGCAGATCCCCTTCCACTTCTGGCTGCCCGAGGCCATGGCCGCGGACACCCCGGTCTCCGCGTTCCTGCACGCCGCAGCGGTCGTCAAGGCTGGTGTCTACCTGCTGCTGCGCTTCTCGGGAATCTTCCAGGGAACAATGATCTGGCACTACACGCTGATCATCATCGGCATGGTCACGGCACTGATGGCCGCCTTGTTCGCCATGCAGAAGACGGACCTGAAGAAGCTCACCGCGTACTCCACGGTCTCCCAGCTGGGCTGGATCGTGGCCACCATCGGCGTGGGCACCCCCTTCGCCATCACCGCGGCGATCGTGCACACCGCGGCGCACGCGCTCTTCAAGTCCTCCCTGTTCATGCTGGTCGGCGTGGTCGACCACCAGGCGGGTTCCCGCGATACCCGACGCCTGGGCTCGCTGTGGCGCCGCATGCCCTTCACCTTCTGGTCCGCGGTCGTCGCCGCCGGCTCCATGGCTGCGATCCCCCCGACCCTGGGATTTGTTTCCAAGGAGGGCATGCTTACCGCCTTCCAGGAGGCACCGTTCTCCCAGGCCGGTGTCTGGGTGCTGCTGGCGGTCGCTGGCATCGGCGCCCTCGCGACGTTCATGTACTCCGCCCGCTATGTCTTCGGCGCCTTCGTCGACGGCAAGACGGACGAGTCCGAGACCCGCGAGGCCCCGGTCAGTCTCTGGCTGCCCGCCGCCCTGCCGGGCCTGCTCTCCCTGCCCGCCGTGTTCTTCCTGGCCTGGCCGGAAAGCTGGCTGGATAACATCGCCGTGGCCACCGGCGTGGGTGAGGCGCAGACCCACCTGACGATGTGGCACGGCATCAACGCCCCACTCGTGATCTCCGTGATCGTGATGGTGCTGGGTGTGATCGGCATCTTCCAGCGCAAGGCCATCTTCCGCTGGTTCCAGCACCAGCCGCTCGGCCCCTACACCGGCGCGGAGATCATCCACCTGGTCACGGAGTGGATGATCCGCTTCGGCCGCGTGGTCGCCGCCCCGGCCAACTCCATGGCCGCCAACCGCCACGTGTTCTGGATCCTGGCGATGTTCATCACCCTGGGGCTGTTCAGCCTGATCGGACCGGGCCGCCTGCACGGCCTCGGCGATCTGCCGGCCCGCATGGAGGGCGCGGACCGCGTCACCGACCTGATCGGCCTGCTCATCATCGGCGCGGCACTCACCGCCCTGCTCGGCACCCGCTCGCGCCTGGCCTCCGTGGTGCTCGTCGGCATGGTCGGTGTGGGTGTCTCCTTCATGATGCTCACCCTCGGCGCCCCGGACGTCGCCCAGACGAACCTGCTGGTCGAGCTGTGCGTGACCGTCATCATGATGCTGGTGGTCCGCCACCAGCCGCGCCTGTACCTACGCGAGGGCGAGAACCGCGCCCGCTTCGCCACCATGATCGCCACGGTCGTGGGTCTGGTGACCTTCTTCGGCGTCTGGATGCTGCAGAGCCGCCACCCACGCCCGGAGCTGGCGGAGTGGTACCTGGAGAACACCCCGGACGCCACCGGCGCGGACAACGTCGTCGCCGCGATCCTCGTGGAATTCCGTGGCTACGATACGTTGGGCGAGCTGATCGTCCTCGGCATGGCGGGCATCGTCATCGCCGCGATCATCTCCTCCATGCCGCGCTCCCCGAAGCCGGGCTACGGCCCGGGCTCGACCTCCGAGGCTTTCCGCGCACCGGGTCAGACCCGCTTCCCGGATGTCCACAAGGTCCCGGAGCTGGCACCGTTCTACTCCAAGAACCTGCGCTCCACCCACTTGAACTCGATCCTGCCGCGCATGGCACTGTACCCGCTGATCCCGATCGTGGTCATCCTCTCGCTGATCACCTTCTGGCGCGGCCACAACGCCCCGGGCGGTGGCTTCCTCGCGGCCCTCGTCGCGGCCTGTGGCCTGTTCTTCTGGTACCTCGCGCAGTCCCGCGCCCGGAAGCTGGGCTCCGACAACCTGGGCTACACGCTCATTGGTATCGGCATGCTGCTGGCCCTGTGCACCGGCCTGCTGGGCTTCCTGCAGGGCTCCTTCCTGGCGCCGCTGCACGGCACGTTCCTGGGCCAGCACATGACCACCTCGCTGCTCTTCGACGGCGGCATCTACTTCGCGGTCTTCGGGCTCATCGTCGTGGTCATCAACCAGCTCGGCGGGCGTGACCGCCCGGGCAACCAGTACGCCCGGGCCAACCAGGATCGCTACATCCCGGCCAAGACGCACCCGGCCTCCGCACAGCAGGCCAGCGAGTCGGCGAAGCGCACGGTGGCCGAGGCCTTCAGCCAGTCCCCCGTCGCGGTGCGCATCGGCGGGTCCAATATCGTGCTCAACCCCTCCGAGGTCAGCCGCGCCGCCCGCGAAGCGGAAGCCCGGCACCGTTCGGAGCGTGAGTCCGCAAAGCGGCCCGCCGGCTCCGTGAGCCCGATCCCGGAGGCAAGGCCAACAGATTCCGCGGAACGCGCTACCGAGGCGGAACGCGGTGGCGTCGTGAAGGCAAAGGACGCAGCCCCCGCCCACCGGGAAGAAACCGAAGAAGAGTTCAAGGCACGTAAACGCCGAGAACGGCGGCTCACCGGCCACGACGCATTCGACCGAGAACTCGACGAACTGCGCAGCAAACGAGGCCAAGTAAACCCAGCACCCCAGGAAAAGAAGCGGAGAGGAGACGACCAGTGATTCTTGCAGCAATCATCGCAATCCTCGTCGGTGGCGGTGTCTACCTCATCCTCCAGCGAGGCATGCTCCGCCAGATTCTGGGGCTGTCCCTGATCAGCCACGGCGTGAACCTCATGATCCTCGGTGCCGGCGTGCCGGTGTGGCGCAGTGAACCGCTGATGAACCGCACGAGCGCCGCCGAGGCCGGCGACCCGCTCCCCCAGGCTTTCGTGCTGACGGCCATCGTGATCTCCATGGCGGCGACGGCCGTCATGCTCGCGCTGGCTGCCGTGGGGCGGGACGACGACACCGCCTCTGCGGAGGATCCGGAGCGCGCCGCACGCACGTTCCGCGGGCTGTCGACCCTCTCGCGGCACACGGACACCGAGCAGGTGGCCAAGGAGGCCGAACAGGCGGCGGCTGCGAAGCACACGCCACAGGCAGACACGCTGGGCGCACCCTACGGTAAGGGCGGCCCCCACGGTGCCGGTAGCGGCGCCGGGAACAGCACTAATAACGGCAAGGAGGAGCGATAATGACGTCCCTGCTCCTTGCGGCTAACAACCCCCAGTCCCCGGACGCTTTCGCCGACGGGGCGGTTCTCGCCCTGTTCGTCGTGGTGCCACTCATCGCCGCCGGCCTGTGCACCTTCCTGCCCTGGGCGAAGGCCCGAAACCTGCTGGCACTGCTGGTACCAGCCTTCGGGCTAGCGACCTCCGGCTGGCTGCTGGTCCGCTTCGGCGGCGACGAGTCGGTGATCGCCGATAACGTCGGTAACTTCGTGGGCGGCGTGGCGATCCCACTGGCCGCGGACACGCTGAGCGCCCTGATGATCTTCACCACCGCCCTGGTTGCGCTGGTGGCCAACTGGTTCGCCCTCGTCGTGGGCGAGATGCGCGCCCGCTTCTACCCCGCCCTCGTGCTGATGCTCCTGGGCGGCGCGTGGGGCGCGATCCTCACCGCGGACCTGTTCAACCTCTTCGTGTTCATCGAGGTCATGCTGATGCCGTCCTTCGGGCTGGTAGCGATGACCGGAACCTGGGGTCGCCTGGCCGCAGCCCGCACGTTCATCGTGGTGAACCTGGTGACCTCCCTGCTGCTGGTCTCCGGCGTGGTGATGACCTACGCCGTGGTCGGCACGACGAACCTGGCTGCTCTGGCTGGTGCCGCTGGCCCGCGCGGCGAGGCAGGCTTCGCCGATGGCATCTACGGCACGCAGTGGCAGCTGGTGGTCGCCCTCGGCATGGTGCTGCTGGCCCTGTCCGTTAAGGCCGGTGTCACCCCGACGCACACCTGGCTGCCGCGGGCGTACCCGTTCACCTCCCCGGCCGTGATGGCACTGTTCTCCGGCCTACACACGAAGGTCGCGGTCTACGGCATCCTGCGCGTCTACATGACCGTCTTCGAGGGTGACGCCCGCTACGCGTGGGCGATCCTCGTCATCATGGTCCTGGGCATGTTCATCGGCGGCTTCGCAGGCCTGTCGGAGAACACGATCCGCGGGGTGCTGGCCTACCAGATGGTCAACGGCATCCCGTACATGCTGATCCCGCTGGCCTTCCTCTCCGCCCGCCCGACCCTGGTGCTGGGCGCTGGACTGTTCTACATGCTGCACCACATGGTGATCGCCGCCAGCCTCATCATGGCCGGTGGCGCGATCGAGGAGACCTATGGCCACGGCAGGCTCCGCCCGCTGCACGGCCTGATGCGCCGCGACCCCTTCGTGGCGACGGTGTTCGCCGCCGGCGCGCTGGCGATCGTGGGCTTCCCACCCTTCTCCGGCCTGTGGGGCAAGCTGGCGCTGGTCTTCGGCATTGCCGAGGACGGCAGCTGGAAGGCGTGGCTGGCGATCGGCACGATCATCCTGACCTCCATCGGCGCGCTGCTGAGCATGATCTACGTGTGGCGCGAGATCTTCTGGGGCCGTCCGATGAACCGCAACGAGGCGGACCCGGATCTGCGCATCAAGCCGAAGTACGTGCTCCCGTCTGCCGCGATGGCCGTGGTCTCCGTGGTGATCTTCTTCGCCGCGGGCCCAATCTTCTCCATCACCAACCGGGCAGCGGAGGACCTCATCGACACCACCGAGTACGTCAGCACCGTTTTCGACGCCAACCAGTCCGACGAGCTGGTGGGCGGGCCTGGCCCGATCGGGCAGGTGCTAGACCCGGGTCCGTCCGGACTGGCGCACGTGCCGGGTGCGGATGAGCCGCAGGGCGTGTCCGAGGTTGCCCACGGCGATGCGGACGCCGCCGATAACGCCACCGCCGATAATGCCGGTGGTCAGGAAGGAGCACGCTAATGAAGCCCTGGAAAGTCCCCTTCCACTGCCTGTTCTACGCGGGCTGGCTGATCGGCCAGGTGATCAAGGAGTCGATCGTGATGATGATCGACACCTTCGGCACCGGCCGCCGCATCGCCCCGGTGGTGATCTACTACCCGCTACGGGTCCGTAAGGAACGCAATATCGCCGCCCTCGCGGCCTCCATCACCATCACCCCGGGCACGCTGGCCCTGGGCATCACGGGCCCGAAGGAGGTCGACTACGACGCGGAGCGCGGCGAGCGCTCCCTCAACGACGCCTTCGAGGTCAAGTCCAGCGAGTACGAGGTGCAGCACCGCGATACCGCACAGCGCTACCTCGCGATCCACGCCATGTACGGCCAGGATCCGCTGGAGCTGATGGAGGGCTTCGCCGAGATGGAGGAGACGCTGGTGCCGTCGGTGAAGGGCATCAAGCAGAACTTCGACGTCGACTCCCTCGTGGAGCGGGGCCGTCCGGGACCTCGCGGTTTCCGTGGTTCCCGCGGTGGCCGTGCCTCCGACGAGACGGTCTTCGACGTGGAGAAGGTGGACTCCACCCCGCACGCCGCGGCCTACGTCGCCGCCGTCCTGAGCGAGGACTCCGAGGACGGTGCGAAGGCGGACGCCCCGAAGCACGAGGACTACGGCTTCCGCGACCCCCTGTACCCGAACAAGTACCGCGACCAGAAGAAGAAAAAGGGGAAGTAGATGGAACCCACAACGCTGCTCTACATCCTGGTCGGCATCGCCGCGGCGATCATCGTCCTTGGTTTGCTGACGGTGCTGTACCGTGCGGTGACCACCAAGAACGACGGGCGCCGCGCGGTGCTGTCCGACATGCTTTTCGCCTGCATGATCGCGCTGTTCCTGTGCTTGAGCATCTTTAACCACACGGCGATTACCTACGAGGTCGCGATGTTCGCCGGGCTGTTTTCCGCCCTGTCGACTGGTGCCGCGGCCCGCATTATCACCCGAGGGAGGCGCTAAACCATGGCTGTTTCTACCGCTGCTACCGCTGCGTCTACGAACGAGCTGCTGTTGGCTGCATCCGAGCAGGTTGAGTACCAGGAGCCGAGCTGGTTCGCGGTCGTGCTGATCGGCATCCTGGCGATCACCGGATCGGTGTTCGTGCTGGTGTCCGCCCGCGCGATGTACCTGGCTCCAGATGCACTGAGCCAGCTGAACATGACCGGCCCCGCAATGGGCGTGGGTATTCCGCTGCTGATCTGCGCGAACCTGGTCTTCCACTTCGCCACCGAGGGATTCGTGTTGGGCTATCTGATCCGTGCCTGCGTCGCGATCACGGCCTTCCTGGTGATCAGCTCGGTGGGTTCCTTCTTCATGGGGCGCGCGCTGCACGCCACCCACTGGGATCACACGGTGCCGCTGTCCGGTGGTACCCGCCAGCCAGACGCGAAGTAGCGCCGCTGCTCCCCTCCCCCAGATAGCGCGAAGGCCGCCCAGAGGATGTCCTCCGGGCGGCCTTTCGCTGTGCGCTAGTTAGTCAGCGGCTTAGGCGACCTTGGCGACGACCTCCACGTCGGTGTCGCCGCGCATTGCCTTGGAGTACGGGCAGAAGGCGTGGGCCGCCTGCACGAGCTCATCGGCCTGCGCCTGCTCCACACCGAAGAGGGTGGCCTCGATGCGGGAGGTGATGCGGAAACCCTCATCGACGGAGTTCAGGGTGCACTCCACCAGAACCTCGGGAGCCTTGGAAAGATCCACGCCGTTGTCCTTCATCTGCTTCTGCAGCGCACCGTTGAAGCAGGCCGCCCAGCCAGCAGCGACGAGCTGCTCCGGGTTGGTGCCCTCACCGGAGCCACCGAGCTCCTTCGGCGGGCGGACGTCCAGGTCGATCTGGCGATCCGAGGTAGCGACGTGGCCGTCGCGGCCGCCGCCGGTGGACAGTGCCTTCGCGTTGTACAGCGCCTTGCTCATCGAAAACTCCTTCGCTGGTTGCTTAAAACCTTGCTCTGCTGCCCGAGTGTACTTACTTGCTGGCGGTGAAGAGTTCCTTCACGCGAGCAGCCAGCTCCTCGTCCACGTGGCCCCAGTAGGTGTAGCACTGCTGTTCCACCTGCTCGGAGACACCAGCCATCGCGCCCGCGATGTTCTTGGCCAGGCGCTCGCGCTGCTCGTCGTCCATGACCTCGCGGACGAGCTGGCCGGCCTGTGCGAAGTCGTCGTCCTCTTCGTGGCGGTGGTATGCGCCGAAGGTCAGGTCGCCGCCGTAGTTCTCGTCGAACAGGCCGAGCTCATCAGCCAGGCCGGTGCCGGACTCGGCGCCGCGGCCGAAGCCGTACTGGGACTCGCCGGCGGCAATACCCTTCTGGACCACGCCCGAGCCGTCGGAGGTGTCCTGGGTTCCCTCGCCGCGCTCGAAGCGGTTCGGGGAGTACACCGGGGTGTCGCGTGGCGGGAACTCATAGGCCATCGCGCCGTCCTTGGTGTTGTACCGGTTCAGGTCCTTGCGGATCGGGCGGTTGACCGGCAGCTGGGCGTTGTTCGCGCCGAGGCGGTAGCGCTGGACGTCCTGGTAGGCGAAGACGCGGGCGAGCAGCATCTTGTCCGGGGAGAAGCCCACGCCCGGCACGATGTTCGACGGCGCGAAAGCGGCCTGCTCGATCTGTGCGAAGTGGTTCTCCGGGTTCTGGTTCAGCGTGAAGTGGCCGACGTCGATCAGCGGGTAGTCCTTCTGCGACCAGGTCTTGGTCAGGTCGAAGGGGTTCCAGCGGTAGTCCTTGGCCTCCTCGAAGGGCATGATCTGCACCTTGACGTCCCAGGTCGGGTAGTCGCCGCGCTCGATGGCGTCGAAGAGGTCCTGGCGGTTGTGGTCGAAGTCGCCGGAACCGACGATCTTGTTGGCTTCTTCGTCGGTGAGGGTCTTCCAGCCCTGGCGGGTCTTGAAGTGGTACTTCACCCAGAATCGCTCACCGGAGGCGTTGATCCACTGGTAGGTGTGGGAGCCGAAGCCGTCCATGTGGCGGAAGGTGGCCGGGATGCCGCGGTCGCCCATGAGGTAGGTGACCTGGTGGGCGGATTCTGGGGAGCGGGTCCAGAAGTCCCACTGCATATCCGCAGAGCGCAGGCCGTTGTTCAGGCGCTTCTGGGAGCGGATGAAGTCCGGGAATTTCACGCCGTCGCGGAGGAAGAACACCGGGGTGTTGTTGCCCACGATGTCGTAGTTGCCCTCCTGGGTGTAGAACTTCAGGCTGAAGCCACGCACGTCGCGCACGGTGTCCGGGAAGCCGAGCTCGCCGGCGACCGTGGAGAAGCGGGCGAGCATCGGGGTGACGCGCCCCTTCTGGAAGAGGTCTGCCTTCGTGTACTGGGAGACGTCCTCGGTGATGGTCAGTTCACCGAACGCGCCGGAGCCCTTGGCGTGGACGTTGCGCTCCGGGATGCGCTCGCGGTTGAAGGACTGGTGCTTCTCCACCAGCGAGACGTCGTGCAGCGCGATCGGCCCCTGGTCCCCGACGGTGGCGGAGTGCTCCTGGGTGGTGATGGGGGCACCGTTGTTTCGGGTGGCATGACCGGTGACGGGGCACATGCCCCGGGATGCGATGTCCTTGGCGGTCAGGTTGCCGGTGTTCTTCTGGTTAGTCACGGTGATCCTCCTTAGGGAATGTGGCTTCCATCACCCAGGTTGCCACAGTGGCGAACACGCCGCCACAGTCTTTACCTATCAATCAAGGTCTATTAAATAGGTTAAACACTATCTATCCGGCGCGCAACCATCGCCCCTACCTATCGATGCGCCAACGAGCGCCACGTCCACATCCCGGCTCGCAGGGGAGCGTGAAAACCGCAGGCCACTGCTAAGCTGGTCTTTAACATGAGCAACTTCCCTCCCTCCCCCGCTGGCCGTCACGGCCGCACCGCCGAGGTCGACGCACACGTCACCGACCTCGCGCTGCGTGCCGCCCGGGGAGATAAGGCAGCGCTCAACGAGTTCATCGCCGCCACCCACGACGACGTCTGGCGACTGCTCGCACACCTGGCGAACCCGGACCAGGCGGATGACCTCACCCAGGAGACCTACCTGCGGGTCCTCTCCGCACTCCCCCGCTTCGCTGCCCGCTCCACGGCCCGCACCTGGATCCTTTCCCTGGCCCGGCGCGTGTGGGTGGATAACATCCGCCACGACATGGCCCGCCCCCGCAAGTCCGCCGCCGAGTGGGAGGACGCCGCCGGCGACACCCCCGCGGCCGAGACCACGGGTGGCTCCAGCTGGGCGGAGTGGCTGGACACCCAGGACATGCTGAACTCCCTGGAACCGGACCGCCGGGAGGCGCTGATCCTCACCCAGATGCTGGGCTATACCTACGCGGAGGCCGCGAAGATCGCGAACGTGCGCACCGGCACCATTCGCTCCCGTGTTGCTCGGGCGCGGGCCGACCTGGTCGAGATGCAGCAGGCGCAGCAGGCCCGCCAGGAACGCCAGCAGACCGAGGCCACCGGGCCCACCCGCCTGGGGCGGCGGTTGTGGCAGGCGTAGTGCCCGAGCCTGACGTCCTAAAAATTTAGCGCGCGTACCCTGGGGTCATGAGCGAGACAGTCTTCGAGCAGACCCTAGATCACCCCATTGACCAGGTGTGGGGCGTGCATGCGACGCCGGGGATCGTCACCCGGCTGACGCCTGGTTTCACGCGTGTGCGGCTGCTGCAGGAGGCCGGGAATCTGAAGAGCGGGCTGACGCGCATGCGTTTCCCCGGCGGCGTGGTGTGGGAGGGCAAGCACGACCCGGGGTTCTACCGCCCGCTCGTCGCGGCCAGTGGTGGGCGACCGGCGCACGTGGACTCCCCGGCGCAGTTTTCGGACGTCTGCGCGACTCCCGGGGTCGGTTCGGCGTTCGGTTGGCGCCATGTCCATTCTTTTCAGGACGCCCCTACCGGGGGCGGAACTATCTTGTGTGATCGGATCACCACGAATGCGCCGAGTTTTCTGGCAGACCAGCTGCTCAAGGGGGTTTTCGGCTACCGGCAAGCGCAGCTGGCGGGGGATCTGAAGCACCTGCAGCAGGCCCGGGGCTGGGCCGGGGAGTCCACCGGTGAGATGACGATCGCGGTGACCGGCGCGACGGGTGCGGTGGGCACGCAGCTGTGCGCGCTGCTGCAGTTGGCGGGGCACCGGGTGATCCGGCTGAGCCGGAACCCGCAGCCGCTGATCGATGAGGCGAATGCGCGCCCGGGTGGGGCGGCGGTGCATTACCGGCGCTGGAATCCGGAGCACCCGGCCGAGGATCTACTGGCCGATGTGGATGCGGTGGTGCACCTGGCTGGCAGTTCGATCGCGGGCAGGTTTACAGAAGAACACCTGGCGACGGTCGCGGGCTCGCGGATCGAGCCGACCCGGAAGCTCGCGGAGCTGGCGGCGCGCACGGATCGGGTCCACACCTTCGTGTCAGCCTCGGCAGTGGGTTTCTACGGGGCCAATGCGCCGGAGCCGGTGGATGAGTCCGCCCCGGCGGATGAGTCCTCGACGCTGGGCCGGATCGTCCGGGACTGGGAGGCCGCGACGGAGCCTGCGGTGGCTGCCGGGCTGCGCGTCGTGCAGGTGCGTACCGGGCTGGTGATGGCCGCGGGCACCGCGCTGCTGGATCTGCTGACCGCGCAGGCCAAGCTGGGCGGCGGGGCGCTCGGCAGCGGGCGGCAGTTCTTCCCGTGGATCGCGATGAATGACCTCGTGGATATCTACCACCGGGCGCTGACCGACCCGATGCTGCACGGCCCGGTCAATGCGGTGGCGCCGGGGATCGTGCGCAACCGGGAGTTCATGGCCACGCTGGCGGAGGTGGGCGGAAACCCGCTGCTCCCGCGGGGCCTGCGGTCTAAGATGCAGGTGCCGGTTCCGGCTGCTGGGCCCCGGCTGCTGCTGGGTGAGGATGGTGCCGCTGAGCTGGCGCTGGCGGATCAGAACGTGCGCCCCGCCGTGCTGGCCGATCTGGGTCACGAGTTCCGGACCCCGGAGCTGGCCGACGCGCTGCGGCACGAGTTGGGGAAGAACCCAGCGCGCCCACTACAGTCATAGGTTATGAGCGCTACGGATTCTGCTTTCGCTGCCGCACCGGCTGGCCGGTCGGCTCTGCTGTTCCTTTCCTTCGGCGGGCCCGAGAAGTCGGAGGATGTGATCCCGTTCCTGGAGAACGTGACGCGTGGCCGGGGCATCCCCCGCGAGCGGCTGGAGAAGGTCGGGGAGCACTATTACGCCCTGGGCGGGCGCTCCCCCATCAATGACCAGAACAAGCAGATCATCGCGAATATCGAGGCCGAGCTGGCCACCCGTGGCGTGGACCTGCCCGTGTACTTCGGCAACCGGAACTGGGAGCCGTATGTCGAGGACACGATGGTGCAGCTGGCCCGCGAGGGCTTCGACACGGTGTACGTGTTCGTCACCAGCGCCTGGGGTGGCTACTCGGGCTGTGGCCAGTACAACGAGGACATCCGCCGTGCCCTCGACGCGGTGCGCGAGGCTGGGCTGGAAGCGCCTAAGGTGCAGCGCCTGCCGCACTTCCACGATCACCCGGCGTTCGTTTCTGCCTTCGCCGCTGCGGTGGACGCGGCGCGCGCGGAGCTTCCCGCTTCCGTTCAGGACGACGCCGACCTGGTGTTTACCGCGCATTCCGTGCCGAATAAGGCGGACGATACCGGCGGGCCGCGCAGCTTCGGGGGCAACCTGTACTCGGAGCAGGTGCTCAATGCCTCCCGTCTGATCCAGGAGGCCTCGAGCTTCGCGGGTCAGCCTGGTTCGGGCGCGTCCCTGGGGTGGACGGGCCAGCTGGCGGCGGGCAAGCCGGTGGGCGGCCGCGGGGACGGCCCGGCCCACACGGGTGAGACCGCGGGCGTGGACCTTGGCGTGGGCACTCCCCATGACGTGGAGTTGGTGTGGCAGTCCCGCTCTGGCTCGCCACACGTGCCGTGGCTGGAGCCGGATGTGTGCGATCACCTCGAGGCGCGCGTGGCGGCGGGCAATAAGCGCCCGATCGTGCTCTGCCCGGTGGGATTCATCACCGACCACGTGGAGGTCATGTGGGACCTGGACACGGAGGTCCGGGAGGTCGCGGAGGAGCACGGGGTGCCCTTCGTGCGAGCAGCCACGCCGGGCCTGGATTCCAGCTTCGCCAGCATGATCGTGGACCTGGTCGCGGAGGTCGCTGATGGCGAGCTGCCGGTCGCTGAGTTCACTGAGGCGCAGCGTGCTGCGGCGGAGCTGGTGAAGAAGCTGGGGACGGTGCCGAATTTCGGCGGCACCTGCGACGGCGCGCCGTGCGCACCGGGTTGCTGCGGGGCCCAGCGCTAAGCCAACCGCGGCGCTGGGGTCGAGGCCGCGGAGACCTCGCGGCAAGCACGGTTCGCCTACTCTCTGTTCGCCGGGTGGCGGGAGGCGCTAGCATCGGGAAGGTCAACCTTTCCCAACCGTCATGAAAGGGTCGTGACGCACGAGATGGCGAATCCCTATAACCAAGACCCCACCGACCCGGCTGAGGGTCCGGACGCGACCGGGCCCGCGAACGCTGATCGCGCCGCGACAACTGACGGCGCCGCCGCAGCCGAGGGCAGCGCAGCGACCGATAGCGACGCTGTGGCTCACGGGGACGTCCCGACCGGTGACGTCGCCGCGCAGGGCACCGCTGCTGACGGCACCGTCGCGGATGGCGCTACCCCGGTGAACGGCGCGGTTCCTGCGGACGGCACCGCGGAGGGCGCCGTCCCGGGCGAGGAACAGGAACAGAAGAAGCCTGCGGGACCGATGGCGCTGTCCATCGGCACGGCGATCATGTCGATCGCAGCCATCGCGGTGATCTTCCTGACCTTCCTGTGGCCCGCCCAGAATGCCGAACCGCAGAACATCCCGGTGGGCATCGCGGCGTCGGAAAAGACCTTCAATGAGCTCGACAGCCAGATGAAGGAGGTCGCGGAACAGAACCAGCTCGTCATCCCCTTCACGATGGAGCGCTACGAGGACGCCTCCGCCGCGCGCACCGCGGTGAAGAACAACGAGGTTCAGGGCGCGCTGGTGATCTCGGATGAGCCGGGTCAGGTGCGTGCGCTGCTGGCGTCCGCGAATGGCCTGGAGCCCTCCCGGGCGATCGCGGAGTTCGCCCAGGAGGTTAACCAGCTGCCGGCGCAGCGCGCGCAGCTCGAGGGCAAGCAGCCTTCCCCGGAGGTCATGCAGGCCGCGATGGCTGGCCCGGATATCCAGGACCTGGTGCCGCTGTCCGAGCAGGAGCAGCAGGGCAAGACGCTGGGGAAGATGACGCTCCCGCTGGTCTTCGCCGGTCTGCTGCTGGGGCTCGCCTCGGTGGGGCTACTGCGTGGCGCTCAGCAGCGGGTGCTGACTCTGCTGGCGGGATCGGTGCTCGGTGGCCTGATCGCGGCTGTCGTGACGGTGCTGACGGTGGGTTATGTGGATGGCAACCTGGTCTCCCTGTGGCTCTCCTTCACGCTGGGGATCCTGGCTATCGCCGCTCCGGTGGCGGGCCTCGGCGCCCTGCTGGGCAGCTACGGGGCGTGGATCGGCGTGGCGATCCCGGTGCTGGCTTACCCGCTCTCTGGGGCGAACGAGCCGCGCGAGTTCCTGGGCGCGCTGGGCAACCTCGGCGAGGCGCTGGCCCCAGGTGCGGCGACGCGGCTGAACAAGCTGCTGGTGCACTTCCCGGATGCCGCGCTGTGGCAGCCGCTGCTGGTGCTGCTGGCCTGGTCGGTGCTGGGCATCGCGCTGATCGCGGTCGGTCAGCTGCGCGATGAGCAGGAGGCCAATGAGGATCATGAGGCCTTCGGCGAGGACGTTGGCGAGCCCATTGGCGCGGAAGCCGGCACGGCCGCCGAGAATGGCGCATTCGCTGGGAACGGTGCTGCCGGGTACGGCGCTGCGAACCACGACACTGGGGCGCACGGCGCCCAGCAGGCGAATGCTGGCGAGGGTATCGCCTCTGCCGAGGGCACTCCCACGGACCGCACCTAGCTTCTGCGAATAGCTCTCGGACAAGACAAAGGGGGCGGCCTAGCGTGATGCTAGGCCGCCCCCTTTCGCTATGCGCTGACCACTGGAGCATGCTCTCGGAACACACGCCAGATATGGCGCCGGGCCGGACGTCGCCCGCGCCCGGCAGCGGGCTACTTATCGAGCAGCAGCTCCGCGATCTGGATGGTGTTGAGCGCCGCACCCTTGCGCAGGTTATCGCCGGCCACGACGAACACCAGGCCGCGGTTGCCGTCGACCGCCTGGTCCTGGCGGATACGGCCGACGAGGGTGTCGTCGATGCCGGTTGCCTGCAGCGGGGTCGGGACGTCCACGACCTTCACGCCCGGGGTGGCCTCCAGGACCTCGCGGGCGCGGTCCGCGGTGAGCTCGTTGGCGAACTCCGCCTGCACGGTCATCATGTGGCCGGTGAACACCGGGACGCGCACACAGGTGCCGGATACCTTCAGCTCCGGGATGCCCAGGATGCGGCGGGACTCGTTGCGCAGCTTCTGCTCCTCGTCGGTCTCCCCAGTGCCATCGTCCACGAGGTTGCCGGCCATCGGCAGGGAGTTGAAGGCGATCGGCGCCACGTAGGGGCCGAGGTCCTCCGCGGTGAAGGCAGAGCCGTCCTCGACGAGCTGCTCCATCTTGTCCAGGTTCTCGCGCAGCTGGTTCATCAGGGTCTGCACGCCAGCCAGCCCGGAGCCGGAAACCGCCTGGTAGGAGGAGACGTGCAGGTGGGTCAGGCCGGCTTCCTTGTGCAGCGCGCCCAGTGCCGGCATGCAGGCCATGGTGGTGCAGTTCGGGTTCGCGATGATGCCCTTGCCGGCACCCGTCTTATCGCCGGGGTTGACCTCGGAGACGATGAGCGGGACCTCGGTGTCCTTGCGCCAGGCGGAGGAGTTATCCACCACGGTCGCACCGGCCTCCGCGAAGCGCGGGGCGTGCTCCCGGGAGGTCGCGCCACCGGCGGAGAACAGAGCGATATCGATGCCCTTGAGTTCCTCGGTCGGCGTGGCGGCGACGTCCTCAACAACAATCTTCTTGCCACCGAACTCCAGCTCCTTGCCTGCGGAGCGGGAGGAGGCGAAGAAGCGCACCTGATCGGCTGGGAAGTTGCGCTCCTGGAGCAGGTCGCGCATCACCTGGCCGACCTGGCCGGTGGCGCCGACGACAGCAAGCGTGGTCACGGGGAATCAGTCCTTAAAAGATTTTTTAGAGAAGTTCTTGTGGGCGTAGTGTTTAGCGGCCAGTTCCGGCGTAGACGGTGGCCTCTTCGTCGCCGCCCAGCTGGAAGCGGTCGTGCAGGGCGGTGACGGCCTTATCGACGTCGTGCTCGCGGATCAGCACGGAGATGCGGATCTCGGAGGTGGAGATCAGCTCGATGTTGACGTTCGCGTCACGCAGCGCCTCGGTGAAGTCGGCGGTGACACCCGGGTGGGACTTCATGCCGGCACCGACGAGGGAGACCTTGCCGACCTGGTCGTCGTACAGGACGTTCTGCCAGTCGCCGGACTCCTGCATGCCCTTGAGCAGCTTCACGGCGCGGGCGCCGTCCTCGCGTGGGCAGGTGAAGGTAATGTCGGTGCGGTTGTCGTCCAGCTTGGAGACGTTCTGCAGGACCATGTCGATGTTGATCTCGGCGTCCGCGACGGCGCGGAAGATGCGGGCGGCCTCGCCCGGCGCGTCTGGGATTCCGACGACGGTGATCTTCGCCTCGGAGCGGTCGTGGGCAACGCCCGTGAGTACTGCTTCTTCCACTGGAATATCCTCCATCGATCCGGAAACTAGGGTGCCATTGTCGTTGCTGTATGAGGAGCGCACGCGCAGGGGGACGTCGAAGGCCCGGGCGTACTCCACGGAGCGGAGCATGAGGACCTTGGCGCCGACGGCGGCCATCTCCAGCATCTCCTCGAAGCTGATGTTATCCAGCTTCTTTGCATCGCTGACGATGCGTGGGTCGGCGGTGTAGACGCCGTCGACGTCGGAGTAGATCTCGCAGACGTCTGCGTCCAGAGCCGCGGCGAGGGCGACGGCGGTGGCGTCCGAACCACCGCGGCCGAGGGTGGTGATGTCCTTCGTCTCGCGGTTCACTCCCTGGAAGCCTGCGACGATGCAGATCTTGCCCTCGTCGAGCGCCTCGCGGACGCGGCCTGGGGTGACCTCGACGATGCGTGCGTTGCCGTGGCGCTCGGTGGTGATCACGCCGGCCTGGGAGCCGGTGAAGCTCTGCGCGTCGGCGCCGAGGGATGCGATTGCCATGGCCACGAGGGCGTTGGAGACGCGCTCACCGGCGGTGAGGAGCATGTCCATCTCGCGGGCCGGTGGCACGGGGTTGACCTGCTCGGCGAGGTCCAGGAGTTCATCGGTGGTGTCACCCATGGCGGAGCAGACGACGACCACGTCGTTGCCCTGCTTTTTAGTGTCCACGATCCGTTCCGCCACGCTGCGGATGCGCTCTGCTGATTCCAGCGAGGAGCCGCCGTATTTTTGCACGATGAGTGCCATGTAGTTTTGGCCCGCCTTCCCGGATGCTCGGAGTTATTTGGGGTGGTTTTTCGTGTTGCCGTTGTGGGGCGTTTTCCGTGTTACACAGATTACAGGAGGGTCTAGCGCGCCCCTATAGGAGGGCGCTGGCCGGGGGCAACCGCTTGTTGGTTTAGGGTGGAGGCCGATGATGCATAGCAACGCACTGGCGATTTTCTTCGGTCTCGCCTCCGCGCTCACGATCGCGTGGGGCACGGTGGTTCGGCACCGGGTCGCCGAGGATTCCGGGGGGACGGATACCTCTTCTGT
Source organism: Corynebacterium sp. UMB9976 (assembly GCF_030212265.1). Lineage (NCBI taxonomy): Bacteria > Bacillati > Actinomycetota > Actinomycetes > Mycobacteriales > Corynebacteriaceae > Corynebacterium > Corynebacterium sp. UMB9976. The sequence goes on along the minus strand of NZ_JASODY010000014.1, from coordinate 27,387 downwards.
GGTCGCGGCGATCACCCGTGTGCGGTGGTGGGCCGGGCTGGGCCTGTCCTTTTTGGGCTATGCCTTCCAGATTGTCGCGTTGGCTTTCGGCACCTTGTTGGTCGTGCAGCCGATTCTGGTGCTCTCCCTGATGTTCACCCTGCCGCTCTCGGCGAAGCTTTCTGGCCGCCGGATCTCGAAGTCGGAGACGGCGTGGGCGGCACTGCTCACGGTCGCGGTGGCGGTGATCGTGGTTTTGGGCCGCCCGCAGGCCGGGGTGGCGCAGCCTTCCCTGCCGCGGTGGTTGACGGCGCTGGGCATCGGCGTGGTGATCTTCGTGGTGATGTATCTGGCTTCACTGCGGTTGCGGAGCTCGAATCGGGCGCTGATTTTGGGCTCGATCACCGGCGGGATCATGGGCTATGTGGCGGTGCTGTCCAAGGCTGTGACGGATATTTTTACCCGCTCCGGGGTGCTGGATCTGCTGATCAGTTGGGAGCTGTGGGGGCTGATCGGCCTGGCGGTGATCGGCACGGCGGTGCAGCAGGCCTCCTTCAACGCGGGCCCGTTGAAGAACTCCCTGCCGGCGATGACGGTGGTGGAGCCGATCTTCGCTTTCGCGCTGGGGTACACGATCTTGGGCGAGAAGTTCGACGTCTCCGGCTACCAGTGGATCTACATGGCCGCCGCGTTGGTGATCATGATCGTCTCCACGGTGGTGCTCTCCCGGAAGACGATCACCGACTAGGCGGAACTAGCCACGCGGGCCGGGGTGGCTGGCATATCATCGTGAGTCGGGCTTGATTCAAACCCCCAACTACTGCCCTCAATTGTCCGGAGGAACCCCACCGTGAGCACTGCACCGTCCCAGAACAGCTCTTCTGACCAGGCCAAGCCGTGGCTGAAGTTCTATACGGAAGGGACTGCCCCGAATCTGGACTATGGGGAGACCACCCTGGTCAGCATCTTCCGCGACGCGGTGCGGAAGTACGGCAAGCGGGATGCGATGTGGTTCCTGGGCACGCAGGTCACGTACAGCGAGTTCGGGGAGCTGGTGGATAAGGCCGCGGCCGTCCTGAAGGAAAACGGCGTGAAGCGGGGCGACCGGGTGGCCGTCGTCCTCCCGAACTGCCCTGCGAACCTGGTTGCGTTCTACGCCATCGTCTCCCTGGGGGCCACGGCGGTGTATCACAACCCGCTGTACACGGCGCACGAGCTGGAGGGTCCGTTCGCAGATCACGGCGCGAAGGTTGCGGTGTTCTGGGATAACACGGCCGATATTGCGCAGCACCTGGTGGATACCACCCCGCTGGAGAAGGTGTTCACCGTGAACATCACGAAGTCGATGCCGCTGCTGCAGCGGGTCGCGCTCTCCCTGCCGGTGCCGGCGCTGCGCAAGGCGAAGGCGAAGCTGACGGGTGGGCCGACCCAGTTTGAGGACTGGGACGGAGCCGTGGATGCGGTGGCACCGGGGTTGGGGCGCCGTGCGATTCAGGACGCCCTGCCGATGGTCCAGCCGGAGTGCCCGGCGTTGATTCTGTACACCTCGGGCACGACTGGTTCGCCGAAGGGTGCAGTACTGAGCCACCGGAATATCTGCGCGAACCTGATCCAGGGCAAGGCCTGGGTGCCGGGCCTGGGCGAGCAGGCCGATCCGGAGCGGATGCTGGCCGCGCTGCCGATGTTCCACGCTTATGGCATGACGATGAACGGTGCGCTGGCACCGCTGATCGGCGGGGAGTTGCTGCTGCTCCCGGCACCGGAGCCTTCCCTGCTGCAGCAGGTGATTAAGAAGAAGAAGCCGACGTGGGTGCCGGGCGTGCCCGCCCTGTACCAGGCGATCGTGAAGCTGGCGGAGGAAAAGGACCTCGACCTGTCCACGATGCGGAACTCCTTCTCCGGCGCTTCTGCCCTGCCGGTGGCGACGGTGGAGAACTGGGAGAAGCTCACCCACGGCCGCCTGGTGGAGGGCTACGGCCTGACCGAGACCTCCCCGATCGTGCTGGGTAATCCGATGAGTGATGACCGCCGCCCGGGCTACGTCGGTGTTCCGTTCCCAGATACGGAGGCCCGCGTGGTGGATCAGGACGACCCCACGAAGCCGCTGGACTACGGCGAGGAGGGCGAGCTGGTGGTGCGCGGGCCGCAAGTCTTCGGCGGCTACCTGCACCAGGAGCAGCTCAATGAGAAGATCTTCGCGGATGGCTGGTTCCGCACGGGTGATATGGCCGTGATGGAGGCCGATGGTTTCGTGAAGATCGTCTCCCGCCTGAAGGAGATGATCGTCACCGGTGGCTTCAACGTCTACCCTGCCGAGGTGGAGGAGGCTCTGCTGGAGCACCCGGAGGTCAAGGAGGCCGCCGTGGTGGGCCTGTCGAAGGAGGACGGCTCCGAGCGCGTGGTCGCCGCGGTGACGCTGGAAGAGGCCGCGGAGGACGAGGAGCACGAGCCACGCCGCGTGGGCGAGAAGCTGCACGATTCGCTGCGCCAGCACTGCAAGAAGGTGCTGACGGGCTATAAGGTGCCGCGGGAGTTCTTCCACGTGGCAACGCTGCCGGCCGACCAGATGGGCAAGGTGCGCCGCACCCAGATGCGCGCGATCCTGGAGGAGCTGGAGCGCCGCTAGTTTATAGCGGGCGTTGGATGGGGTAGGTAGCCGCGAGGTTGTTTTCGCTAACGGCCCTTCGGGCGTTGCGCCCCCAATAGCGGCTCCGTCAGAGGATGGAAGTACCAGAACCAGAAAGGGGCGGGCTCAGCGTGGTTCGCTGGGCCCGCCCCTTCATGCGTGCCTACCCCCTAGGCTGGGTGGCGCGATGCACGCACCACCCCCCTCACTCGGTGCACCTTAGGCAGTCTTGCGACGACCGAACACAAGACCCGCCGCTGCGACCGCGGCGCCAATGAGCCCCACGAGACCCACGCCGTAACCACCGGTCTTCGGTAGCTTTCCGGACGCGGTATCCGCAACCCGCAGGATCATCTTATCGCCTTGGCCACTCACTTGGATTTGTCCGCTGCTGGTACTGACAGCAGAAATCTTATACTGCTTAGTCTTCTCATCCACTGAAATCTGAAACTCAACCGGCTGGGCTAGCAGGTTGAGCCCCTTCGGCGCCTTGGTCTCAACAAGGAAGAACGTGCCAGTCTTTTCCACCTTGATGGATTCCTGCCCGGGCTTGATGGTGTGGAGCTCTCCAGCGCTGTAGTCCGGCTGGCCTCCCTTGGACGGGTAGACCTTGAAGGTCGCGCCACCCAACCCTGGCATTTCCACGATGTTATCGCCGTCGTACTGAGCCTTCCTGAAGGTCAGCTTGCCCGGCGGAGTTTCCGGTTGCTTGTAGTTATCAACTACGCAGGAAACCGAAGACAGCTTCTTATCTTTCTCGCTCATCGTGACCTTGAAACCGAACTCACCGTCATTTGTGACTTCAATAGGTTTGGTTACCCCGTCACGGGTTTCGGTACACACAGCATTCTTGCCATTCCTCTTATAGAGGTTGTAGCCCGGCTGCTGCGTCTCTACCAGAGTCAGCTCCTGCTTTTTTTCGCTCTGGATGTTCCAGGTAGCCGTTCCGCGATCCTTATCGCCCCAAGAAGTCGTCTTCAGCGACGTTCGGACGAGGTCACCATCACCTGGGTCGATGATGTCCTGGCCACCGGCAGAGAGGGTGAACTCCCAACCGGGCTCACCGTCTTTGCCTTCGAGCACATTGCCGTTTTCATCGACAATCCTCTTCTTGACGGTCACTACACCGTTGCATCGTGTGGTTACGTCTTGGGCGATTTTCTTCATCTGTTCGGCAAGATTGCTGTAGTTAGACACCCTCACCGTGTCACCGGTGCCCGAGATATCCTCACCCATGGTCTTTACACCACGTGTACCGTAGGTCCACCTCGATTGATTGAGAGTGACCGTCTCCTGCCTCCCATTGGGCAGGCGCTCAAACACCTGCAGGGCCTGGCTGCCGGCCGCGTCGTATGCCATTTTCAGATTCGCCAAGGTGTCGGTGTTGATGTAATTGGCGTGCACAGCCTTCGGGTGATCACTTCGAATTTTGTAGTAGAGGCCTGGGGCTTGTCCCGGATCTGCTGTCCAGCCAATCCGCTTGGCGTCTTTGAGCACCAGATCATTCTGCACAACGGGGCGTTGGCTGCTTCGCCCGCCAAGTGTCAGATCAACCATGATTGGCACAACACGGGTACCGGCAGCTTTGAGTTCGTTGGCTGCCTTAATCGCGTCGTTGAGAGCACTAGCCTGAACGAATTCACCACCGATGCCCTTGCTCTTGATTGTCGAGGAGGTCGTGGGCATACCATCCGTGATGAAGTACACCACGTCGTAGTCGTGATCCTTGACCTGCTCCAGGCCCGCTTCCCAGTTCGTAGCGCTGTTATTTGGGTTATAGTTCCAGTTCCGAACTACGTTTCTTGCCTGCTGGACGCCCTGCTCCGACTGCATTGAAATATACGGCGGGTTCTTACCGTGTGTCGTTCCATCCTGATTAGCTGGACCACTACTTGCGAAGTTATAGATTCCAAGTTCAGCTGGAGTGCCCTGCAGGGAATCGATAAATGCATTCGCGGCCTTTTTAGATGCTTCGAAACCATCAGTATCTGCGTAACTGAGCGATGTCGAAAGGTCTGCTACTACGGCAATGCGCAGGCCACAACGCTGTGGCATCGGCGGGTTGGGAACTCGTCCGTTCACCCACTGAGCTCCATCTGGCGGAGAGATAATCGGCGGCGGTTTTGGCTCACTCTTTTTCTCGCCATACACATCAAGAGTGACCTTCAGATTCTTGTTCTCCGAGAGATTATTAGTGAAGGTGAATACCGCATCCTTCGGCACGACGGCAGAGTCAACCGGCTTGCCATCCTTTACCGGAACAACGTCCATAGTGATGACCCCATTGCCAATATTGACGTTGCGCTTCTGCAAGGTGACACCTGGCTCGATCTGATCCAGGGTGAGATTGTACTTCTGCGGGTCCAAGAAGGTCGCGTCAGTCTCGATACGCACGGTTGCGTACTTCATGTGAGATTCCTCAGTCACCTTAGCCGTAAAAGCATTGGGCTTCTTCGGATCTACTGGGTCAGCTTTAACTGCAAATTCGTGGCCGATGGCATCAAAGTGACGCCCTTCGACAGCCGGTGGCTTGGGGTTTTCGGGCGAACCCGAACAGTCCTTAACCTCACCGCTTAGCCTGAATGACCACTCGGTATTAGCCCCTGCAGCGAACTGGTATCCGTTCTGTGGCTTCGCGGTGACCTTAACGGTGGCCTTTTTTCCCTCGTAGAAGTGCTGACCGGCTTGCTTGCGCTCGCCATCAATGAAGTAGTCGACGCCCTTGGTGTCTGGGATGTTGATGTAGCCCTTCTCAACACAGGTGGATGCGGTGGCTGGGTCAACTGCGGTTGGTGCCGCAGGGGTCACGGAGGTGCCCGGCTCCGGTTTCGGGTCCGGCTGTGGCTCCGGGTCAGGCTGCGGGTCCGGATCAGGATTCGGTTCGGTTGGCGGAGGGGCGCTGCCGCTCAAAGTGCCCTTCGGGCTAACGGACACCGTTCCCGATACTTTAGGCGCAGTAAAGTACGGCGAAATTCTAATGATTTCGCCCTTTTTCACTGCAATATTCAGACCATCATGGGTAACCGTCAACGGAGCTTGCTGTGCACTGCCCGATGGTGAAATTTTCGGGGAAAGTGTAGTGTTCCCGACTTTCAGCTCGTATGCCTTCAGCCAGCCAGAACCACCAATTTGAAAATCAAGGCTCGTGATCGTGGCGTCTTCCTCAACCGTGAACTCGAACGGGGGGTAGTACTTTCTGGTATCCAGGTCTTTGAAGTCTCGCTTCTGCGGACTCACCGGGATCGCCGTGGCCTGCGCCTGCGCAACAGGGGCCGGCAGGCTCGGCAGCGCGCCCGGGACAGCGACGCCGAAAATCAGCGCAAGCGCGGCGGTCAGCGCGGCCGCTACACCCATGAACTTTGTTTTCATTGTCGCTACCCTTCTTGCTTTCGCTTCTTCGTTATCAACAGCATCAACAGCCCGGCGCCCATCAGCGCCACTGCGGCGAGGACGAGCCCGATGATCTGCACACCAGTCATCGCCAGGTCGCCCTGTCCGCGTTCTTGCTCATCGCCCGGCCCGGGGGTTTCCCCTGGTGGCGGGGTCTCGCCCGGTGGGGTGTCCCCTGGGGGCGGGGTGGTCGGCGGCGTCCCCGGTGGGGTCGACGGCGGCGTCTCCGGAGGTTCGGTCGGTGGGGTGGTCGGCGGAACCGTGCTGCTCGTCTTCGCCACGATCACGCCTTCCACCGGCCGGGGGTTATCAGCGACGGTGTGGAAAGGCACCGCCACGAGGAAAGGCTCGATTTCCCGGTACTCTCCCGCCGCGGCGCCAGCCGGTGCCTGGGAGGTGACCAGGTAGATGCCCTTCTCGAGCCCCTGGAAGCGGACCTGGCCGGCGTGGTTGGTCACGGCCGTGATCGTGCGGTCGGTCGGCCAGTCCGCGATCTTGTTCGCGCCGGTGTTGCGGACCTTCGCCATGTCTGCGGCGTTCTCCGGGTCGATGCCCTGCAGCCGCTCCAGCTTGATGGTCACGCCCGCAACCTTGCCCGTGGCAGGGCTGAGTGGATCGCCATTGCCCGGGGAGAGCGTGATGCTCAGCGTGTCGGTCCCGTAGTCGCGGGACACGCCGGGCTGATCGCTCAGCCCAGCAACCTTGGCTGCATCGGCGATACCGACGGCACCGTGTGCGCCGCCGAGCAGGCCAGCGCTGAGGGCGATGGCCGCCACGAGGCTGCGGCTGGTCCGCGCCGCGCGTGCTTGGCTAGTCATCTGCGCCAGCCCCTTCGTCATTCATCGTTTCTGTCGTTTCCTGGGATTCGTTATCCCGCTTTTGCTTCAGCAGCCACCGCAGCAGCAGGAGCAGCACCAGCGCTGCTGCCGCGACGAGGGCGTACATCCACCACTGCCACCCAGCACCGTGGTTCTTGTCGAAGATCTCGTGGTCCGATTCGTCCAGCGGAACCTGGTGGCCGCGCACCAGCAGGCGGTGTGTGTTGATCCCGTAGGGGGTGCAGGTGATCAGGGTGATGTAATCCTTGCCCTGCTCCGGGCGGAGGTCCTCGGTTTCGGTGGGCAGCACGACCTTGATCTGGTCGACCACGTACTTCAGCTTCTCGCCGGAGACCTGGATGTAGAAGGCATCACCCTTCTCCGCCTTGTTGAGGTGGTCGAACATGGTGGAGTTCGCCAGGCCCGTGTGCCCGGTGATCACCGAGTGCGTGCCCTTGCCGCCGACCGGCAGGTCGGAGCCGAACAGGTGCCCCAATCCCTTTTGCAAAGTGTCGTTATCTGTCCCGTGGAAGATCGGCAGGTCTGCCTTGATCTTGGGGAAGATGAGGCGCGCCATCGCGTCGTTCGCGTCGAGCTGGTCGAGGTATTCCTGGTAGTCCGGGTTGTTCTCGTCGAAGCGGGCGAGCCAGGGGTCGAGGATGGGGCCGGTGGTTCGGTTCTCGTTGTATTTGTGGGCGTTATCCCACTGCGTGTTTTTGACTTCTTCTGGGATGCTTTTTTCGAGTTTCGCGTAGTCTTGCGCGACCTTCGTGGCGACGTAGTTGTTCCACAGGGTGGACGTCACCGGGTACAGCATCACGAGCACCCCGAGGATCACGAGCACCGCGGCCAGCACGGGGCTGGTCTTGGTGCTGTTGGCACGGCGTGGTTCCTTCTTCGGTTCCACGCTGGTGCTGAGGGTGTGATCCACGGGGTACTCCTGAGGCTGGTTTTACCGGTTCAGCGGGCTATTAGTTCTTAGCGCCGCGACGTGCGAACCATGCACCGGCTGCCACGATGGCGGCACCGATTGCGGCCAGGATGCCAACACCCATGCCACCGGTCATCGGCAGGTTCGGGGTGTCCTGCTTGACGTTCTCGATGTCCTTCTTGAGGGTGACGGTGTCGCTGCCGTCGGCAGTGCTCGCAATGTTCTCGCGAGTGAAGTCGATCTCAATCGGATCCTTCAGCTCAGCGTAACCAGCCGGGGCCTTGGTCTCCTTCAGACAGAACTTCTTGGTTGCCGGAGCTTCCTTGTTGTCCTCGAAATCGGTGACGTGCAGACCATCGATGGTGAAGGTGCCATCAGCGCCGGTGGTCCACTTGTTAACACCGTCGATCGTGATCTGGCTGCCCAGCTTGGTGGCCGAGGTGCACTGGTAGAGCTCGAACTCTGCGCCCTCGAGGACCTTGCCCTTTTCCTCGCCGTCCTTCTTCACGACCTTCAGCTTGCCGTGGTAAGTGACAACCTCGTTGGTCTCGTTCTTGACCTCGTTGCCGGTGTTCGGGTTGTTGAAGATGACGTCAGCCTGGTTCTTCAGCTCGGTGGTTTCACCGACTGCCTTGCGCTTCACGTCGAAGGTCAGAGACATCTTGTCACCGGACTTCACCTTCGCCAGGCCCTGCTCGGTCAGCTTAACAACGAGCTTGTTGCCGTTAGTCTTCGGGTCGTTGACCGTGTAATCCCCCTCGCCGAGAACGGTGTTGCCGGCCTTGACCTCGGTGACCTTCTGGAAGTCCAGTCGCTTATCCAGCTGGTCCTCGAAGCGGAAAGCGGTCAGCGTCTTACCCTCGCCCCAGGTCGGCGCATCGGCCTTGATGGTGTAGGTGTAGGCGTCCTGGATATTCTGGTCGGCATCCTTGACGGTCTTCTCAGTCTTGGTCTCGGTGTTCTTCGGGTATGCGACGACGTCGTAGTTCCACGCGTCGGATGCCTCGTTGACCATCGGGATAGAGACGATGAACGGTGCGCCGGTCACGATGCCGTCCGGAGCATTGGTCTCCTCGACCAGGTAGATGCCCAAGTCCAGGCCCTGGAAGGAAACCTTGCCGTCTGCACCAGTGGTCTGCTCAAAGGTCGTGCTGGTCTCGTGGCCTGCGGCGTCAGCTGCAGTCTTCGGGAAGGTGCTCCAATCCCCGTTCTGCAGGTCGTAGTCAAGCTTGGTGATCTTGAAGGTCACACCCGGCAGCGCTTCGCCCGGGACACCTTCCATCTCCTCACCGGTGGCAGCCTGATCAGACTCTGCACCCTTCTTCTTGTGCAGGGTCAGGGAGCCCTTCTTATTGAAGTCGATGTTGCCCTTCTGGACCTCCTGCGTCTGCTCGATGGCGTTATCCTGCGCAACAGCGATCGAGCCCGGGGCGGCAATGCCCAGGGAGAGGCCAGCAATGGCGGCAAAAGTGACCGAACGAACGGTCAGAGAGTTCTTCTTCACTGGAGTGAATTCCTTTACATCAGTAGTGACTGGAGCGCATAGCGCCCCTCGACGTTCAGCGACCCACTCCGGTTAGCTGCTTTTAAGCTTGCCGCCCTTTCGGCCACGACACCTTAAAATTCGCTGGTGGTCACACGCACCCGAAGCCACTTTGTTGACAGATCACACTTGTTGTGATGTCACCAATTTTCTTGGCTTCAGCCCCGCGATTCCCACTTAGTGAATCGCACACATTTAACATATAACGAACGCCGCATCTCCAGTACCCCCACAGCTAAAACGTATTGAGGCATACATTATTCCTCCCCCAAAACAAACCCGCCGGGCGCAACATAAAACTCACCCTGCCTGGACTGTTGAGCATTCTTTCTTTATAAATGCACAAGCAATAACCTCCCCCCTAATTGGGGTACAAATCGATAAGGGTCTCACAGGAAAAATTGAGCCTTTCCGGACCTCACAGCGAAGAATAGACTTCAGTTCTCCAGGCTCAACCGGAGCGAACACTAGCCCCTTCAACAGAAGTTAAGACCAATGACAGACCAATCCCCAGCGCCGAACACGACGGACGCGCCCCCGGTCCGCCGAGGCAAGAAACTGAACGCCAACGCGATCATCGCCGTTGTCCTCATCCTCGCCGGCCTGGGCGTGCTGCTGTACCCGGTGCTCGCCACCCAGTGGAATAACTACCAGCAGTCCCGCGCCGCCGAGGCCTACTCCGAGCTCGAAAAAGGCGTGCCCCCAGAGGTACTCAACAAGGCCTGGGAGGAGGCGCAGCAATACAACGCCAACCTGGGAGACATCGACCCCGGCGATGCCTGGACCAGCTCCGACGACGAGAGCTCCCCCGCCTATCAGCGTTACCTGAAGTACCTCTCCGTCCTGAACGACACCGAGGCCATGGGCCGCATCGTGCTGCCCTCCATCAAGTCCGACCTGCCCATCTTCCACGGCACCTCCGACCGGGTGCTGGCCCGCGGGGTGGGCCACCTCTACGGCACGGATCTGCCCGTCGGCGCACCAGGGGAGCTCGGTGAGGACGGTTCCATCCCGCCCGCTCCACCGGAGGGCCGGCTGTCTGCACTGTCTGCCCACACTGGCCTGCAGAACGCCACCCTGTGGGACAACCTCGATCAGATCGAGAAGGGTGACCCGGTCTACGTCGCCGCGGCGGGCGAGAAGCTGAAGTACGAGGTCCGGGACATCGAGGTCGTCACCCCAGATAAGACCAGCCTGCTGCGCCGCACGCCGAACAAGGATCTGCTCACGCTCATCACCTGCACCCCCTACGGCATCAACACGCACCGGTTAATCATCACCGCCGAGCGCGTGCCGATGGACCCGCAGGAGGAATCGGTCTTCGACGGGCAGGGCACCACGTGGCAGTGGTGGATGTGGGCCATCCTCGCCGCCGCCGCGATCATTGTGCTGCTGCTGATCCGCTGGTGGTGGAAGAACTTCCGCAGCCAGAAGGGCGGCGAGGAGGAGCCCGCCACGCCGGGCACTGAGGGCACACAAGAGGCTACGGGCAACGACACCGAAAGCTAGCGGGCGAAAAGCAACCGGCGATGGCTTAGGATCTACAGGTCATGAGCTCATCATCTTCTCAGGCTTCTGTGACCCGCCGCCTCACCACCACCGGCGCATTCGCACTGGCAGTAGCCACCGCTGCAACGCTGGCCACCGCTCCCGCCTCCGCCGCACCCCGGCCAGTACAAGATTCCAAAGGCTTCATCGTCTCTCCGGCGCGCACCCAGATCAGCTTCACCTACTCCCCCACCGGCTTCGTCGCCGGCACCCGCAACCAGCACGAGGCCCGCCCGGGGCTGTCCATCGTGAAGCTCTACATCGCGGACTACGTGTTCAAGCACGGAACGCCCGCCGATAAGGCCCGCGCCGCCGAGATGATCCGCACCTCCAACGACGCGATCGCCTCCCAGCTCTACCGCAAGTACCCGCAGTCCATCTCCGCGACCGCGCGGGCCTACGGGCTGCGCAACACCCACTCCAATGCGCACTGGGGCTACGCCCGCACCTCCTCTTACGACTCCATGAAGTTCGTGGAGGCCAAGAAGCGGCGCAACTACAACGACCCGGTGCTCGTCGCGATGCGGCAGGCCACCCCGCGCGCCGCGGACGGCTACGCCCAGGACTACGGCACCGCCGTCCTGCCGGGTGCGGTGGGCACGAAGTGGGGTTGGTCGGACGACCGCCGCAGCGTCCACGCCTCCGTGACCTACGGGCGGGACTTCACCGTCTCCGCGAATACCTGGGGAAACAAGCACGCGCTGACCAACGACGTCCGCGGCGCCTTCCGCGGCACCATGGGTGCGCCCGCTCGTCCGGCGCCAGGGCGACCACTCACCCCGGCGCAGCAGGCCGCGACCAATTGGGCCAATGACATGGAACGCGCTGCCCTCAACGCGCCAGGCTCATCCGTGAACGAGCGCGCCATCCGCGACGCCCGGCGCGGGCTGGACCCGTGGATCATGCGGCTGCCCTAACGCCAAACCAGCCCTAGCGCCGTACTAGCCCTAGACCCCGCACCAGCCCCACCACCAGAGGCCGATTCCCACCAGGTGAACACCCCCGCCCGGGCAATGGAACTGACATGTGTTCTGTTTCACGCTACACTGAGCCACATGATTTCCCCTCACCCGCGCAGCGGCGGCGCCATTCTCCTTATTAGCCGCGGCGGGGCCTAGTAGGTAGACACACCAAACCGACCGGCTCCCCGTCGCGGGGTTTTTGCATGCCGGTCGGTTTTTTCATTGCCACAGCACGACACCGACAACACTTAGGGAAGAAACCATGAGCAACACCGACTCCTTCATCTCCGCACCAGCCCAGATCCAGACCCCCAACGGGGAGATCCCGGCCGACCAGCCGGCCTGGAACAAGCAGCGCAACTCCCAGATGCCGAACCGCCGCTACCTGCCCTTCTTCGAGGAAGTCGACCACATCACCCTGCCGGACCGCACCTGGCCGGATAAGGTCATCGACCGCGCGCCACAGTGGTGTGCCGTCGACCTGCGCGACGGCAACCAGGCCCTGATCGACCCCATGAGCCCAGAGCGCAAGCGCCGCATGTTCGACATGCTGGTCGAAATGGGTTACAAGGAGATCGAGGTCGGCTTCCCGTCCGCATCCCAGACGGACTACGACTTCGTCCGCGAGATCATCGAAGAGAACAAGATCCCAGACGACGTCACCATCCAGGTCCTGGTCCAGGCCCGCGAGCACCTGATCCGCCGCACCTTCGAAGCCTGCGCCGGGGCGAAGAACGTCATCGTCCACTTCTACAACTCCACCTCCGAGCTGCAGCGCCGCGTCGTCTTCCGCAAGGACAAGGAAGGCATCAAGAAGCTGGCCACCGACGCAGCCCACCTGATCAAGGAAATCGCCCAGGACTACCCGGACACCAACTGGCGCTGGGAGTACTCCCCGGAGTCCTTCACCGGCACCGAGATCGAGTACGCCAAGGAAGTCTGCGACGCCGTCGTCGAGGTCATCGACCCGACCCCGGAGAACCCGATCATCATCAACCTGCCCTCCACGGTGGAGATGATCACCCCGAACGTCTACGCGGACTCCATCGAGTGGATGCACCGCAACCTGAACCGCCGCGACTCCATCATCCTCTCCCTGCACCCTCACAACGACCGCGGCGAGGGCGTGGCCGCCGCCGAGCTGGGCTACCTGGCCGGCGCCGACCGCATCGAGGGCTGCCTGTTCGGCAACGGTGAGCGCACCGGCAACGTCTGCCTGGTCACCCTGGGCCTGAACATGCTGACCCAGGGCGTGGACCCGCAGATCGACTTCTCCGACATCGACCAGATCCGCCGCACCGTGGAGTACTGCAACCAGCTGCGCGTCCCGGAGCGCCACCCGTACGGCGGTGAACTGGTATTCACCGCGTTCTCCGGCTCCCACCAGGACGCCATCAACAAGGGCCTGGCGGCCATGGCGGAACGCGACGCCGCCGAGGACACCCCGGAGGACCCAGCCAGCGCGGACTCCGAGACCCTGACCGAGGCCGTCCGCAACGTCACCTGGGAGGTGCCGTACCTGCCGATCGACCCGAAGGACATCGGGCGCTCCTACGAGGCCGTGATCCGCGTGAACTCCCAGTCCGGTAAGGGCGGGGTCGCCTACATCATGAAGACCGACCACAACCTGGACCTGCCGCGCCCGATGCAGGTGGAGTTCTCCGGCATCGTCCAGGCAGTCACCGACGCCGAGGGCGGCGAAGTGAACCCGAAGGCCATGTGGGACATCTTCGCCACCGAGTACCTGGACCGCACCGCGCCGGTGGACGTGATCTCCACGACCGTCGACGGCGGCCAGAACGAGGGCGAGGAGTCCGCCGTAACCTCCCAGATCGAGTTCAACGGCGAGCCGAAGACCCTCAAGGGCCGCGGTAACGGCCCAATCGCCGCCTACTGCAACGCCCTGGAGTCCCTGGGCGTGGACGTGGAGGTTCAGGAGTACAACCAGCACGCCCGCACCAGCGGTGACGACGCCGAAGCCGCCGCCTACGTGCTGGCCGAGGTCAACGGGCAGCGCGTCTGGGGCGCCGGTATTGCCGGCTCAATTACCTACGCCTCCCTGAAGGCGGTGACCTCCGCGGTCAACCGCGCGCTGAATAGCTAACAGGGAGGCTCCCGGGGGACAGGGCGGGGCACGGGCGCGAGAGGATTCGCGCTGGCGGCCCCGCCCTTCGGCGTGCGAGGGGGACGCTATCCGCTGCCCCGCCCTTCGCCGTGCGTGGGGTAGGTGCGGGGTGAAGAGCTCACGGGGCCACGCGCCCGCGGGGTGAGCTGTGCACGCGGGTGCACCGCCGTGCGCACGGGCGGCGAAGCTGCGCGCCCGCGGGGTGGGTGCGGGGCGCGTGGACTAACATGGTTCCCAATGAATAACCAGCAGTTTTCGGATTCGGGCGACCGCCCCGCACCCCGTCGCCGCGCCCGCCGCAGGGTCAGCCGCCGCGCCGGCTCCCCGTCGGCGGCAGCCGTCGCCTCCGCATCCGCCGTCGAGGCCGCCGAAGCGCTCCGCCCGGGTAGCCGACGCTCGGCCGCAGACGGCGCCAGCTACCCCACGACCAGCCGGGATGGTTCCGACCAGACCGGCCCCAACCAACCCGGCTCCGACCAGTCCGGCTCGGGTCACTCAGGCACGACCAGCGCAGGCACGAGCACCGCGACGACCGGCAACGCCGCCGAACCCTCCGAGCACCCCAGCCCGGCCCACACCATCCCCACCCCGCCCAGCGTTGCGGACGCCCCCACCGTCGCGGTGGCCGTCACCACCAGCGGGATTCACCCGACCACGGCCCGGCTCATCGCCCTAGCCGGGGTCTACTACGACGCCGACGGCGCCGAGGTCGGCCACTTCGTCCAGGCCCTCAACCCCAGCGAGGACCCCGGCCCGTGGCACACGCACGGCTTCGACGCCGGCGAGCTCGCCCAGCAGATCGGTTTCGCCACCGCCGCCGCGGAGATCAAGGCAGCCCTCGACGGCCGCGAGGTTATCCTCCACGACGCCCCCTTCGCCTGGGGATTCATCACCCACGAGTTCCGCCGGGCCCAGCGGGCCGCCAACCGCGGACGTGGGCGTGGCCGCTCCGGCAGGGGTCGTGGGCGCGGCCGCAGCAAGGCCATCCCCACCCCGGAACCGGCGGCGCTGATCGACACCCTGGCCACCACACGCCGCCAGGAAATGCCCGCCGTCGACCCCCGCGCCCGGGCGGTCGCGCAGCTCTACCCGCACAACGCCCCGGCCGATGCTCTCCCGGAGCTCGGCGCGGCGGCGTCCGACCAGCGGGCAGCAACCCCTGCCGAGGAGCTCCTGGTCGCCGACGCCCGCCTACTCGGGGCACTGCACGCCACGCAGCAGGAACGGGCAGACCGGGACGGCGGCGACGTCGTCCGCCTCGACCCCGAGGACCTGACCGCGGACCAGTTCGGTCTGCAGCGCAGCGCCATCCGCATAGACGCCATCAACGCCCCGCGACCGCTCGAGAACCCCGGCACCCCGGAGGGCGACGGCGGCAGCTGGCAGCTCGTCGCGGGCATGGAATTCGTGGTCAGCCCGGACGTCGCCCGCGACCCCGACGAGCTCATCGAGCAGGGCGTGGCAGCCGGGCTGGTGTACTCCGAGAAGCTGAACCGCACCTCCAGCCTGGTGGTCTGCAATCAGAACTTCGAGCTGCGCGGCAAGGCCATGCACGCCGATCGGAAGGACATCCCGCTGCTCAGCGACGAGGAGTTCCTCGATGCGCTCGAGGATGTCGCCGAAGGCACGCGAAATACCGAGCCCGGCCGCGGTGGTGGCCAGCGGGGTGGTCAGCGTGGTGGCGGCCAGCGCAGTGGGAGCGGTGGCGGTAGTGGTCAGCGCTCCGGTGGTCGCGGTGGCCAGCGTGGCAGCGGCCGGTCCGGCTCCGGTGATTCGGGATCGGGCTCCGGTAACCGGCGCAAGCGCTCGCGCGGGGGACGTCGCCGTGGCGGCGGCTCGCAGGGCGGCGCTAAGAACGATGGCGCTCAGAACGGTTCCGGCAGCGGCAACCAGGCCGGAAAGAACAACGGCTCCACTACCCAGAAAACCGACAGCAAGAACCCGAAGAACACCGGAAAAAACAGTTCCGAGCAGCCGAAACGCAAACGCAAGCGCGGTGGACGTCGTCGTGGCCGCGGCGGACGCGGGTCGAACGGACAAGGCAGCAAGACTAACGTAGGCAAACGTGAAAACTAAGAATCCGAACGGCAACGGCGGCACCCGCCGCATGAGCCTGCGCAGCCGCATCGCCTGCCAGGCCGCAGACCTCGCGACGTGGGCGTCCCAGAAAACGGGCCGCGGTGCGGGCGGAATGATCGGCGGGCTCATCGCCAACGCCATCGACCCGAACCTCCTCGCGCAGCTTAGCCAGGGCCGCCCGACGGTGCTGGTCACCGGCACGAACGGCAAGTCCACGACCACCCGGATGCTCGCGCACGCGCTTGCGTCCCGCTACAGCGTCGCCACCAACGAGGGCGGCGACAACATGGACGCCGGCGTCATCTCCGCGCTGCTCGCGGGAAGGGACAAGGACGTTGTCGCGCTCGAGGTCGACGAGCTCCACGTCCCGAATATCGCGGAGAAGCTGGACGCGGACGTGCTCGTCCTGCTCAACCTCACCCGCGACCAGCTGGACCGCGTGGGCGAGATCAACAAGATCGAACGCGCGCTGCGGGCCTGCGTGGAGGCGCGGCCGGACATGACGGTGATCGCGAACTGCGACGATGTCCAGGTCACCTCCGTGGCGTGGGACGCGCCGAACGTCGTGTGGGTCTCCGCTGGTGCTGGCTTCGTGGGGGATTCCACCAGCTGCCCGCGCACCGGCGGGCACATCGTGCGCACCGAGGACGACTGGTACGCCGTGAAGAAGCTCCCGGATGGGCGCGAGTTCCGCCGGCCCGAGCCGACCTGGTGGGTCGATAAAGACGGCCTCGGACATGCCGGGGAAGGCGCTCGTGCCGGTGGTGCTGGTGCGAGCGGCGCTGACGCGAGCGGCGCTGACGTGGTTAGCGCTGGCGCGGGTGACCAGACCCTGCCCATGAACCTGCAGCTCCCCGGCCGCGCCAACCGTGGCAATGCGGCCCAGGCGATCGCGGCAGCCGTCGTCATGGACGTGCCGGTCAAGGATGCGCTGCGCGCCGCGGAGGAGGTCACGGACGTCGCCGGACGCTACTCCCTCGTCGAATTCGAGGGCCGCACGCTGCGTCTCATGCTCGCGAAGAACCCCGCGGGCTGGCAGGAAGCGCTGTCGATGATTGACCGGGGCGTGGACTCCGTCGTCATTGCCGTGAACGGGCAGGTCGCGGACGGGCAGGACCTCTCCTGGATTTGGGACGTCCGCTTCGAAGACTTCGAGGGCCAGCAGGTGCTCGCCGCAGGTGAGCGCGGCACTGACCTGGCCGTGCGGCTGGGCTACGCCGGAGTGCGGCACACGCTGATCAAGGACACGGTGGACGCCGTGCTCGCGTGCCCGCCGGGCCGCGTGGAGGTGCTCGCAAACTACACCGCCTTCCGCGACCTGAAACGCGAGCTGGAGCGGCGCGGCGCGACAACCGTCGAGGCTGATGAGGCTAACGGCACGGATGCCATCAGCACCACCGGCGAGGCGACAACCACCGCGACCGAGGAGGACGCGCGATAATGGCAGAGCTCAACATTGGCCTGGTACTGCCCGACGTGCTCGGCACCTACGGCGACGACGGCAACGCACTCGTGCTGCGGCAACGCGCCCGCCTGCGCGGCATCACCGCGGAGATCCACACCATCCGCTACGGGGAGGCCGTCCCGGAGACGCTGGACGTCTACACCCTGGGTGGCGGCGAGGACGTCGCCCAGTTACTGGCCGCGGAGCACCTGCGCGCCGACGGTGGCCTGGTGCGCGCGGCTGAGTCGGGGCGGCCGGTGCTCGCGATTTGTGCGGGCCTGCAGGTGCTCGGCGAGTCCTTCCACGCCGGTGGGAAGCTCGCGGAGGGGCTTGGTCTGCTGGATGCGACGACGTCCCAGCTGGGCGAGCGCATGATCGGCGAGCTGCACTCGGAGCCTTACCGGCCGGGTGGTGATGGTGATGGTGCGGGTGCCGGTGCGGGGGCCAGCGCTGACGGTGCGAATGCTGGCGACGCGGGCGCGAACGCCCAGTCGCTGGCCGCTGACCTGAACGAACTGACCGAGCCGCTCACCGGCTTCGCCAACCACATGGGGGCGACGATTCTTGGCCCCGATGCCCGCCCGCTGGGCATCCTGCGCGCCCGCGGCGGGATGGTCGGAAACACGGACGCGCACGGTGTTGAGGCTGCTGACGTCGTAGTAAAAAACAGCGAGGAACAGCAGCGTTACGAGGGCGCGGTGCAGGGTTCCGTGATCGCGACGTACATGCACGGGCCGGCGCTGGCGCGGAATCCGCAGCTCGCGGACGTGCTGCTCGCGCGTGCGCTCGGGACGACCGTGGCTGAGCTGCCGGAGCTGGGCGCGGGCAGCATCGCGGAGTTCGAGGGCGTCCCGGCTGGGGACGCTGGCGATGGCGCGGGCGGCGCTGGGAATGCAGGCCGCGCGGGAAATGCAGACCAAGGCGCGAGCCGCGCTACGAGCGCTGGCCGCACGGGCGCTGGTGGAGGTGTTGGTACCGGTGCTGGCCGGGCTGATGGCGGTGCTGGCGCTGGCCGTGGGGCGGGCACTGGTGCCGGCAGCCCGGACGGCCGTGATTTCGCGGCGCAGCTCACCGCTGAGGTGGAGCAGCTGCGCCGCGAGCGCCTGAGCTAGTCCCCAAGCGTCGCGCCCCTAGCCGCGCGCGCCCGCCCCGCGCCGGTCCCCGGCGGCCAGCGGGAGAGCGTCCGCGCCCTCGGTATATTCGATACACATGGTCGCCAATATCCACGATTGCATCATCGTCGGCGCCGGCCAGGCCGGGCTCTCCACCGCGTTCTACCTGCAAAGACGCGGGATCACCCCCGTGATCCTCGACAATCAGCCCGGCCCCGGCGCAGCGTGGCGACACGTCTGGCCCTCCATGACGCTGTTCTCCACCCCGGGTTTCTCCAACATGTCGGGCATGCCCATGCCGAGCTACCACGGGCCGGGGGACTTCCCCGACGCCCAGCACGTCATCGACTATTTCACCGCATATGAGCAACGTTATGGCTTCGACATTCGGCGCCCTGTTGACGTCCTGAAAGTGGACGCAGACACCACGGACGGCTTCGTCCTCGACACCAGCGAGGGCGAGTTCCGGGCGCGCACCGTCATCGCGGCGACGGGAACGTGGTCCGCACCGTTCGTCCCCTTCCTGCCCGGTACCTTCCGCGGGCAGCAACGGCATTCCGCGACCTACCCGGGGCCGGAAGAGTTCCGCGGCAAGAAGGTCGCGGTGGTCGGCGCGGCGAACTCGGGGGCGCAGATCGCGGCGGAGCTGACGGACGTCGCGGAGGTCACCTGGTTCACTCGCCACGAGCCGCGGTGGATGCCCGACGACGTCGACGGGCGCGTCCTGTTCCGGCGGAATCGGGAACGCGCGCAGGCTGTTTTCGCTGGTGAGGACGACCCTGGTGGCGATCGCAACCTCGGGGAGATCGTGATGCTGCCGAAGGTGCTGGAGGCCCGGGACTCGGGTGCGTTGCAGGCGACGCCGATGTTCGATTCGCTGAATGAGCTGACAGAGGCGGGCTTCGATGAGCTCGTGTGGTGCACGGGTTTCCGCCCGGCTGTGCGGCCGTTCCGCGAGCTGGTGCGGACGACGGACGCGGGGCAGTTGCGCTCTACCGTGGCCGGGTTTCACCTGGTGGGTTACGGGGAGGCGACGGGCCCCGGGGCCGGCACGATCATGGGTGTGCAGCCTTTCGCACGCGAGGTGGCCGGGGAGGTCGCGGAGGAGCTGGGCTAGAGCTTCAACTGGGTACGGCCAGCGAATGCGCGGGAGAGCGTGAGCTCGTCCACGAACTCCAGGTCCCCACCCATGGGGATCCCGCTGGCCAGGCGCGAGACCGTCAGCCCCGGGAACTCCTTCAGCAAACGCCCCAGGTAGGAGGCCGTCGCCTCGCCCTCAGTGTTCGGGTCGGTGGCGATGATGACCTCGGTGATTTCCGGGGCCTCGCGGTACTCGACCTCGTCGGCATCGCGTTCATTGCCCGTGGCCTCGCTGCCAGCACCCCCACCCGAGCCGTCGCTGCCTACTCCAGCGCCACCAGCACCAGCACCGCTGCCACCACCAGCGCCACCAGCGCCGCCGGCCATCAGCGACCCCTGCACCGGCCCACCGGCCGACGCGTGCGGCGCGCTCACCGCCACATCCGGCAGCACCCCACCGATCCGCTGCACGAGCGCGGTCACGTTCAGCTCCCCCGGCCCCACGCCATTCAGCGGGTCCAGCGCCCCACCGAGCACGTGGTACCTGCCCCGGTACTCACCGGTGCGCTCGATGACCTGAATGTCCTTCGGCTCCTCGACCACGCACACCAGGCTGGCGTCCCTGGAAGAATCCGCGCAGATGCGGCAGACGTCTTCCTGGGAGATGTTGTGGCAGATACGGCAAAACGCCACGCCGGAGTGCAGATTCCCCAGCGCGGCTTGGAAACGTTCGATGTCCTCGCCGGTCGCGGTTTCCAGCAGGTGGAGGGCAATGCGCTGCGCGCTTTTCGGCCCGATGCCTGGGAGGCTGGCGAACTCGTCGATGACGTCCTGAAGCGGACCTTCAAACAAAGTGAGCTTTCCCCGTTTCGTTAGTGGCGTTTAGCCGTAGTGCGTGCCCCACGCGCACCCGCCCCCATGGGCCACGTGGGGTCAAAGTGTTAGAAAGGCAGTCCGCCGCCACCGAGGTCAGCCAGCGGGCCCATCTTCTCCTGGGCGAGGTCCTGCAGCTTCTGGTTGGCGTCCTGGAATGCGCCGATGATGAGGTCCTGGAGGGTTTCGACGTCCTCCGGGTCCACGACCTCCGGGTCGATCTTCAGGTCCTGAACTTCGCCGCCGCCGGAGAGCACGAGGGTGACCTTGCCGTTGCCGGCCTCACCAACGATGGAGGACGCGACGATTTCCGCCTGCGCCTCCTGCAGCTGCTTCTGCATGCGCTGGGCCTGGGCCATGATGTCGTTCATGTTTGGCTGGGACATTTTCCTTGTTCCTTCGCTTCTCGGTTTCTAGGGTTTTTGTTCTTTTTCGGCTGCCACTTTACCCATTCGGTCGGAGGTTGTCGGTGGCAGTTCACTGTGTATTTTCCTGTGCGTTTTCCTAGCGTGTGCGCTCGCCGCCGAGGATGTTCTCGATGAGTTCACCCGCGATCTCCAGGGCGGGCCGCGTTTCACGCTTCCCGGCTTCACCGGTGGCGAGGTCGTCCATGATTTCGTCTTGCTGCCTGCGGAGGGCTTCCTCTGGGTCGGTGGGTTGGGTCCTTTGATTTGGGACGTCAACCCCTTGGCCTCCGAAAGCCCCACCGTTATTGGGCTGCCCGGCGGGGTGTGGGCCGCCCGACTGGTCGCCCTGTGGGGCTCCGCCGGCCGGCCCGGGGCCCGCGTTGCCTGTACCTGGTACGGGGCCGTTGGGGTAGCCACCGGGGCCGGAGTCCCAGGGGTCCTCCGGCGGTTCGTCCGGGAGGGGCACGCCGTTGAAGCCGTTGGCGAGCTTGTATTCCCTGCTGGCGGCGTATTTCGCGGCGCGGGCGCGCCAGCCGCTCTGGGGCTTGGCCTCTTCGGTGTGGCTTGGCCCCTGGGGAGCTGGGGTTGGGGAGGTTGCCTGGGCGGCGCTGGCTTCGGCCATGCGGCGGGCGCGTTCGAGGGCGCTGCTGCCCGCGCTCGGCTGGGTGGTCTGGGCGGGCTGAGCTGGCTGGGTGGCCTGCTTCGGCGCAGTCTGGCTTGCTCCAGCTTCCTCACCCGGCGCGAACTGGTCGGACTGCGTCGGGGCAGTCTGGCCCGCACCGGCCTCCTCGCCTGGTTCGTGCCTGCCGGCATCGCTCACACCGGTCGGTGCAGGCGACGCAGTCTGCGAGGAGCTCGCCTGGCTGTGCTGACCGGGCTCTGCCTGGCTTGCCGCTGACTGGCTAGCCTCCGTCTGCCTATTAGAGTTCCCGCTGGTCGTGCTGGTTGGCTTTGCCGACTCAGCCGGGGCCTCCTCAGCTGAGCCGGCCTGGGCTTTTCCCGGGTTATTCCCGCCCACGGTAGCGACCACCGTGTGCGCTGCACCGAGGACTTCCTCGGCCGCCTTGCTATAAATCGGGGCATTGCGGTCGCTGTTGACGAACTTCGCGAGCGCGCCCGTGGCGTGCTCCACCACGATCTGACCCGCGGTGGGTTGCTCTGCTGCCAGGGTGGCGTCGCGGCCAGCGATCCACGCGCTCAGGTCGTGCTCGCGCACCTTTTCGAGAATCTGCTGCCAGGCCTGCTCGTCGACCTGCGCGGCTTCGCCGGATGGCGCAGCCTCGGTGTTCGCAGCAGCCTCGGTGGGTTGCGCAGCCCCCGCGGGAGCCGCGGCTGGTTTCCCGGTCGGCTGCCCGGAGGGTTGCTCGGTGTTCTCGGCCTGGGCATTCCCCGACTGGGGCTGCTGGTCAGAGGTCGCTACACCGCTGGCTACTGGGCTGGTCTGCGACTGCGCCGGGACGCCAGCGCCCTCGCCATGACCTGCGCCTGCCTGCTGCGGCGCTTGGCCCGCGTTCGCGCGGGCGGCCCGGCGGCGGTCCATGATCTCCCGAGCCTCGCGGGCCTGGGCGATCGCCGGATCCTCATCCGGAGCACCGGCAGTGCTGTTCTCCTGCCCGGCAGCCTGAGCTGCAGCGTTCACATCCTGCGCCGCTGTTGCAGCACCCTGCTGCTCCTGCGCGTCATTCGCAGGCTGCTGGGCGCGAGCCGCCTCCGCGGCCTCCTGCACGGCTGGCTTCTCCGGCTGGGGCGCTGCCCCCTGACCGGCCGGAACAGCGCCCTGTGCGGTGCTCTGCCCATCACTCTGCTCAGCAGCCTGGTCCTCGGCCTCCTGGCCAGGCTGACCGGACTGTGCGGGCTGACCATCCTGGGCGGCAGCATTCCCCGGCTGCTCTGGCTGCTGCGCCACGCCCTGCGACACCTGGTTCTGTTCCGCCGAAGCACCCGACTCCGCAGCACCCGACTCCGCCGACGTAGCCGCCGCCGATGCCGCCTCCGCCGATGCCTTGCGGCGCCGCGGCCGCTCATAACGCTTACCGCTCGACAGGCCCGACGCATCCCCCTGCGGGGTCGCCCCAGCACCCACGGCCGGGCTCGCCAGCCCACCGCTAGCACCCATCGGCCCGGCAGCGCGCACCCCCGTGCCCTGCTCCAGCGCCTCAACACGCTGCGCGAGCGCCTCCACCGTCATACCCGCGGCCGGAAGCGCCATCCGCGCGCACAAAATCTCCAACAGCAACCGCGGCGACGTCGCCCCACGCATCTGCGCGAGACCATCGTTGACCACCGCAGCACACCGCGTCAGCGTCGCCGGCCCCAGCGCCTCGGCCTGCTGCCGCAGCGCGTCCTGCTCCTGGGCCGGCACATCCACCAGCCCGCGCTCGAAAGCATCCGGCACCGCCTGGACAATCAGCAGGTCGCGGAAGCGATCCAGCAGGTCCATCGCAAAGCGGCGCGGGTCGTAACCGGCGTTGATGACGTCGTCGACAACCGCGAACAAGCCCGCCTGATCCTGGGCAGCCAACGCCTCCGCGGAACGGTCCAGCAGCGAAGAGTCCGTCACGCCCAGCAGCGCCACCGCCCGCTGGTAAGTCACGCCCTCCGGGCCCGCACCGGCGAGCAGCTGATCCATGATGGACAGCGAGTCACGCGGCGAACCCCCGCCTGCGCGCACGACCAGCGGATACACGGCGTCCTCGACCACCGCGCCCTCGTCGGCGACGATGCGCTCCAACAGGCCGCGCATGTCCGGCGGGGTGAGCAACCGGAAAGGATAATTGTGCGTCCGCGAGCGGATCGTCGCCAGCAGCTTCTCCGGCTCAGTGGTCGCGAAGATGAAGATGAGGTGCTCCGGCGGCTCCTCCACGATCTTCAGGAGGGTGTTGAAGCCCTCCGTGGTGATCATGTGCGCCTCATCGATGATGAACACGCGGTAGCGGGAATCAGCCGGCGCGTAGAACGCCCGGTCGCGCAGCTCCCGCATGTCGTCCACACCACGGTGGGACGCGGCGTCCAGTTCGGTGACGTCCAAGCTGCCCGGGCCGCCAGGGGCGAGCGCGATACAGGAATCGCACTTCCCGCACGGCGTGGACGTCGGCCCCTCCACGCAGTTCAGCGAGCGCGCGAGGATGCGTGCCGAGGAGGTCTTACCGCAACCACGCGGGCCCGAGAACAAGTACGCATGGTTGATGCGCCCACTGTCCAGCGCGACGGACAGCGGCTCGGTTACATGCTCCTGCCCCACGACCTCGGCAAACGAGGCCGGGCGGTACTTCCGGTATAAAGCCACGCCCCTAGGTTACCCGGCGGGGCAGACACGCCAATTCGGTCCTTCTCCCCCAGTACCTTTGCGGTCCGGCTTACTTCTTTGGGGCCGCCCTCCCCTTTTTTTATGACGACGACGCCGCCCGCACCGTCACGGTGGACTGTCACGGCACCGCCCGCGACGTCGTTACCCCTGAAACCGGCAGGATTACCTGCGGCGTGCCCCGCGGCGTCACAACAGCGGGTAGCCGTCCCCGTCCTCGAAATAGGGGCCGGCGCCCAGGAGGATCATGATGAACTCGACCATCGACCAGATGTACACCGCGAGGAGGATCGGGATGCCGATGAGGAGGATGGAGGTGGCCCAGCCGAAAATCGTGAGCCCCAGCTGCCACTTCGCCCGGCGCTGATAACCCAGGTAGAAGTTGTGCACGCCCAGCGTCCCCAGGAATACCGCTAGCACCGCAGCGACGATCGAGTTGCGGGAGCTGGAGCGCATGGCATCAAAATCTTGAGAACCGTGGCTCGGGTAACCGGGCACCGCGGAGGACGCGGCGAGACCGTCGCTTCCGTAGTCGGTGTCGCCACGACGGCCACCCTCGGCATAGTCCATGCCGGTGGGGAATCCGGGCAACCCCTGGTACTTGGGCTTGTACTGCTGTCCGGACCTGTACTGGTGCTTGTTCGGGTACCCGGGCTTGTTCGCGGCGTGGTCTGCCTGCAGGTCGTCGTAGAGGTCGCGGTACTCGTCGGCGATGGGGTTGTATGGGTTTTGGAAGTCCCCGAGCCCGCCCATCGGGTCGCCGATGAACGGATCCTCCCCATGCGGATTGGAGTGCCCGTGAGAGTACGGGTTCTTCGCCATCATCGCCTCCAGGCACCTCCTATCCTCAATCCTTCGGCTTATATGTGCCACCTGCGGGAACGACCAGCGGGCTTGCGGGACCGTCGCCGCAGGACTCGCAGCCTGACGCAGACTAGCGCATCAGATCGTTGATATTAACTTGCTGCTCGACCAAGTAGTTCTGGAGCTCGTCCACGCCGTTGCGCCCCTCGTCGGCAGCACGGTCGAGGATGTCCAGCTCGGCGTCGGTGATCATCACCAGCTGGGCGGGCACCGTCAGCCGGCCCGGGTGCGTGTAGTCGAAGCCCTTGTCGCTGACCGGGCCATCCTCACCGATCTGGTCGGCCTTCTTGGCGCCGTCCCCGCCGTCGCCCGCGATCTCGTGGACCTGCGGAACACCCTTCTCCCAGAGGAAAGGCACGATCAGCAGCCCGTGACGAGCGGAAAGCCCCTCGCGCACGTGGTCACCCAGACCACGCATCACCGTGCCCGGCTGCGGGGTCCACACACCCGGGTCCTGGGAGACCATCGTCGCGGCGGCAGCCACCAGGTTCGGCGCAAGGTCGTCGTGACCGGCAGCCACCGTGACGAACTCGACACGCACCTCGGTGCCCGGTTCCGCCTCCAGGCCGACCTCGATGCGCCCTGCGTCCAGGCTCATCGCGACGGTCTCCGGCGCGGCCGTACCGTCCCCACCGAGGGCGACGGATGCGGCGGCGAACTCCGGGAAGGACTCACCAACCCGGTAGGTGTCCACCTCAAGGGGTTCGGGCAGCAGCTGCTCGACCCAGGCGAAAGTTTCCTCTTGGTTCATGTGTCCTCCTTAAGCTCCGACGTGGCCAGGCCTTAGGCCCCGGCCTCCACGGCCTCGATCGCGGCGAGCAGCACGCAGGTCGCGAAGCCGTCCATCGCCAGGCGCACCTGCTCCAGCTCCGGCATCGACGGTGCCAGGCGCAGGTTCTGATCCTTCGGGTCCTGCTTCAGCGGGAACGTCGACCCCGCCCCGGTCAGCGCAACGCCGGCCTCCTTGGCCAGCTCAACGACGCGGCCGGCGGTCCCCTCGACCACGTTGACGCTGATGAAGTAGCCACCAGCCGGGTCGGTCCACTCCGCAACACCCAGGCCGCCGAGGCGCTCCTCCAGGATTTCGACGACCGCGCGGAACTTCGGGGCCAGGGATCCCGCGTGCTTCCGCATCAGCGCGCGCACGCCCTCGGCATCGCCGAAGAACTGGGCGTGAGCCAGCTGGTTGACCTTATTCGGCCCGATGCCGCGCACGATCGCGTGGCGCTTCCACCAGTCCAGGTTCTCCTCGGAGGAGGCGAAGAAGGCCACGCCGGAACCCGCCTGCGTGATCTTGGAGGTGGAGGACATGCACCAGAAACGATTCGGGTTGCCCGCCTCCGCGGCGAAGCCGAGGACGTCGTACACCGGCGGGAACTCGTCCGTCAGGGTGTGGACAACGTAGGCGTTGTCCCACACGATGCGGAAGTCCGGCGCCGCCGTCTCCATGGACGCCAGCTCGCGGCAGACGTCCTCGGAGTACAGGGTGCCCGTCGGGTTGGAGAACATCGGGACAGCCCACATGCCCTTGACCAGCGGGTCCTTCACCAGCTCGCGGACCTGATCCAGGTCCGGGCCATCCTCGAGAAGGTCCACGGTGATCATCTCGAAACCGAAGTGCTCGGTGATGGTGTGGTGGCGGTCGTAGCCCGGGACCGGGCAGATCCACTTGAGCTTCTCGCCCTTCTCCGCCGCCTCCGCTGCCTCGGCCGCCCACGGGGTGGCGGAATCGTTGGTGCCGAAGGTGTATGCCCAGGCCACGAGGTCGAAGGCCATGTTCAGGGAGGAAGCATCGCCACAGACGATGTTCTCCGGGGCCACGCCGATGATCTCCGACCAGATATTGCGGATATCCGCGATGCCGGTCAGCCCACCGTAGTTGCGGGTGTCGGTGCCATCGGCGGCGATGAAGTTCTTGCCCGGGAGGCTGAGCAGATCCACCGCGAAGTCCAGCTGTTCGGTGGACGGCTTACCGCGGGTGAGATCCAGCTTCAGGCCCTGGGCCTTGAGATCTGCGTACTTCTTCTCAACCTCGGGCTTGAGGGAAAGAAGCTGGTCACGGTCGATGTTTGCGAACTGCACGGTGCTGGCGCCTCCTGCGTATGGGGCTCAAAGAATTCTGTGGCAAATACCATTTTTGATTCTAACAAGCGCCCCAGACACGGGCTTGGTCTGTGCACACAAGCTGAGCCCCCACCAGCAGCTCCCACCGGATCAGTTCACTGGGGTTAAGTAAAGAAAAGTGTGTCCGCATGCCACCATAACCCCAGACCACACACCACAAATCACCAAAGAATAGCTC
>NZ_JASODY010000142.1:0-249 GCF_030212265.1 Corynebacterium sp. UMB9976 | reverse complement strand
GCATTAAGTTGATTTAAATGACGGTTAGTTTCAGCGAGCAAACTGTCCGTCAGCAGTAAATTTCCGACCTCGCGTGCGATTGCCAACGTCAACGGCAAATCAGCTGCGGTAGTTTGCTCAACCGGACACGCCAGCGCTATTGTTCCCGTCAATCGGCCCTTGCTGTCAAACAACGGCGTTGCGCAAAAGGCCCAGTTCCAGAGTGCCTGTTTGAAATGTTGATCGGCCATCGTTTTCACGGCCTGACCA
>NZ_JASODY010000141.1:0-249 GCF_030212265.1 Corynebacterium sp. UMB9976 | reverse complement strand
AATTTTGTCTAACGCATTTTGTTGCGCAACATCAAGACTGTTCATCGGCTCATCAAGAAGCAGCAATTGGCCTGCGGGATTAGCTTGTGGTGTGATTTGAAGCACCACCGCAGCAAGACGTACGCGTTGCCATTCACCGCCGGAAAGTTGATTGGTGCTACGTCCGAGTTTGTCATCAAGAGCCAGCGCCCCTGCGACATCATTCAGTAGTTCGGTACGCGTTTTATCGTGCTGATGCAGTGTCAGGTA
>NZ_JASODY010000140.1:0-250 GCF_030212265.1 Corynebacterium sp. UMB9976 | reverse complement strand
ACCATTACGTTGTTAGCAGTTCCACCTCAGGGCGCCGAAGATTCATAGCCTGTCCACCCGATTGGGCGGGTTATGTTTATTTCCGTTCCCTCCGTCTGAAAGGACAGTGGAACTAGTCGCTGGCTTCGGTATGGCTTATTCCCGCCCCTGTCTGAAAATGATCCGGGGGGTGATGCCGCCGAAGGCAGTGACATACTTCAACTGCTAATAGGAACCTGACTCGCCGGAATCCCTGGTGAAGTCTCAAGTA
>NZ_JASODY010000139.1:0-250 GCF_030212265.1 Corynebacterium sp. UMB9976 | reverse complement strand
ATCAAGGACGTGCAAAAGCAGGCTAAAAAGAGTGCCAGTCCCCAACTATTTTCGCTATCCAGTCTGCAAAGTGCGATGAATAAACGGTATCATGCCAGTGCCAGCCAAACCTTAGCGGCTATTCAAAGTTTATATGAAGCCAAGTTGTTGAGTTATCCCCGAACTGATTGTGCTTATATCACTGATGAAGAATTTGATTATTTAGTGGCTAATCTGACGAAGTATCTGGGTTTGTTATCTAAGCAAGTCG
>NZ_JASODY010000138.1:0-251 GCF_030212265.1 Corynebacterium sp. UMB9976 | reverse complement strand
TCTTACTTTGAAGTTTCAATGAGTTTCTTTCTTTTTTTATTTATTTAGGCTGAGCCAGGTCTTAGTTGTAGCATGTGGTATCTAGTTTCCTGACCAGGGATTGAACCCGGGCCCCCTGCATTAAGAATGCAGAGTTTTATCCACTGGACCACCAGGGAATTCCGAGAAAACGTTCATTTTTAATCAAGCTTTTCTAGGACAAAAAAGATGCCATGGAAAAGTATAAAATTATGCTAATATTTGTTTGTGGA
>NZ_JASODY010000137.1:0-251 GCF_030212265.1 Corynebacterium sp. UMB9976 | reverse complement strand
ACTGACGACCATTGATGATCCGGCGTCGTTGGATCAGATCCGCCAGGCGATGGAAGAGTAGGTCGGATAAGGCGCTCGCGCCGCATCCGACACCGTGCGCAGATGCCTGATGCGACGCTGACGCGTCTTATCCGACCTACAACGTTATGATAATTCGATGAATTGTATGTTATTTGTAGGCCTGACAGTCGTAGCGCATCAGGCGATTTTGCTATTTACACAGTACTCCCTGCGTGAGATTCCAATTATCG
>NZ_JASODY010000136.1:0-251 GCF_030212265.1 Corynebacterium sp. UMB9976 | reverse complement strand
CCTCGAGGGCGGGCCGTGGACTATCGGCACGGAGGGCCAGGGGCACTGCTGGCTCGGTGACCGTGTCGGCGTGACGTTGGAGGGCATGCCGCGCGGCCAGTACGAGGTGCATCAAATCAGCGGCCTTGTGCTGGCTGGTTCTCGTGGCGAGCCGGTGAAGTGGTCGATGACCGTAGGCGACCCCCGAACCGACCAAGCGCCGATTGAGCGGCTGCTGAACCAGTCCCGCTTCTTCTTTGAGGCGATTAAGA
>NZ_JASODY010000135.1:0-252 GCF_030212265.1 Corynebacterium sp. UMB9976 | reverse complement strand
CTGTTATCCGTTGTTCTGTATGCACCGGGGCTGCTGGTTTTCCTGTACGCGCGCAAAACGCATACCCATGATAATGTACTGAACCGTCAGGAAATGGTGCTGATTGGCATGCTGTTAATTGCCTCAGTTCCGGCGACCTGGATGCTGGTGGGATAACGTTCATCCCATCGTTGGATAGCAAAGGAGATAACGATGGGTAAAGCCCAGCCCTTGCCAATATTAATTACTGGCGGAGGTCGTCGCATCGGCCTC
>NZ_JASODY010000134.1:0-252 GCF_030212265.1 Corynebacterium sp. UMB9976 | reverse complement strand
AACTTCTAACCAGGCTTTCGGACGATGCGATCCAGGAGCTTATCATCGCGACCGACCCGAACCTCGAGGGCGAAGCCACCGCAACCTACCTGGTGCGGATCTTGCGGAGCATCGGCGTGAAGGTGTCCCGGCTCGCATCCGGGCTGCCAGTGGGCGGGGACCTCGAATACGCGGACGAAGTCACGCTCGGTCGCGCGCTTGAGGGGCGCCGCTCGCTCATCGACTAACCGAGCGGCATGGGCTCGCCGCGTA
>NZ_JASODY010000133.1:0-252 GCF_030212265.1 Corynebacterium sp. UMB9976 | reverse complement strand
GCAGATCCAAGGTTAATGCCGAAAACAAAAATACTGAATCCTGCATCTCTTCTTCGATCATCTAAAGAGTAAAGACCACCTACCATGTTAGAAACATTTGGTTTAAGCAATCCAGTACCAATTACAATAAATGCAATTGAAATATATAAGCCTAACTCTGCCATTGGCAAAGCTAAAACAATGTGTCCAATCATAATTAGGACACCACCAAAGAAGACAGTACTCCTTGCTCCCCAGATTCTATCTGCTAGC